>JASFKE010000063.1:0-11649 GCA_050118795.1 Desulfobacteraceae bacterium
CGATGATGCACTGGAGATAGCGCTTAAACGGGCCACAGACCGGATCTCAATGCGGCGCAAGATAAAGGCTTACACGGATCGGTTGGAAAAACTCGTCGCTGAAAAGCAAAGCCATTTAAATAAATCCAGGCAAAGTTACCAACATCTGTTTGACCGGAGCCCCTGCTATATCACTGTTCAAGACCGTGACCTGCGGATAACGGCAGCCAATCAAAGGTTCACCTCCGAATTCAGTGGTGATATCGGCACGCACTGTTACAAGGCTTACAAGCAACGCTCCGAACCATGTCCCGAGTGCCCGGTGGAAAGCACCTTCACAGATGGCCAACCCCATCAATCCGAGATGCAGGTGACGGCCAAAAATGGTGAACAATGCCACCTGTTTATCGCTACGGCCCCCATTTTGGATGAGAACGGCCATGTCAGCCAGGTTATTGAAATGTCGACCAATATCACTGAATTGCGTCATCTGCAGGATCACCTGGCCACCTTGGGGCTGCGGGTCAGCTCCATCTCCCATGGCGTAAAGGGCCTGCTCACGAACCTGGATGGCGGCCTCTATCTGCTGGAATCCGGCTTCCAAAAAGGCGATCAGGACAAATCCCAAGAAGGGCTTGAGATTGTCAAGTTCACTGCCGACCGCATCCGGCGTATGATTCTGGATATTTTGTACTTTGCCAAAGAGCGATCACTTCAGATTGAGCAAACCGATGCGCGTAAATTTGCAGAGGATATTGCGGCCACCTTCAAGGGACGGCTGAAAGGCAGACAGATCGACTTCGAATATCAGCTCGGCGAGAAAACCGGCGCCATCGAACTGGACGCGGCCGTCATGCGCACGGCGCTGCTGAATATCCTCGATAACGCCGCCGACGCCTGTCGTGATGACGCCTCTGGTCGACGGCAAAAGATTGATTTCGGCATGCGCGATGACGGCGACTATTTGATCTTCGACATTATCGATACGGGCGTCGGCATGGACAAGCAGGTGCTGGAAAATATGTTTGACCTTTTCTTCTCCTCCAAGGGCCACCGCGGCACTGGACTGGGCCTTTTTGTCGCCCACCGCATTGTGACCCAGCACCAAGGTACCATCCACGTCTCATCCCAAAAAGGACAAGGGTCCCACTTCCGTGTCGTATTGCCCCGGAGACAGATTCATACGTGAACTGGGCAATAAACCCCAAACCCCATGGTCTAATAAAAAAAATGGCGAAAAGGCTAAAAACCTCCCATAACCCATCGCTTACCTTTTACCCTCATGGCACCAGGTGGCCCATAGGAGAGATTAACCGATGATAGACTTGCGAAGCGATACGGTGACAAAGCCGTCACAGGCCATGCGCGCGGTGATGATCGACGCCGAAGTCGGCGATGATGTGTATGGCGAAGATCCCACGGTAAACCGTCTGGAAGAGATTGGCGCGGGATTGGCGGGCACCGAAGCGGCGATTTTTGCTCCCAGCGGCACCCAGAGCAACCTCTTGGCATTGATGACCCACTGTACCCGTGGCGACGAATACATTGTCGGACAGACCGCCCACACCTACAAGTACGAAGGCGGCGGCGCAGCGGTATTGGGATCGGTTCAGCCCCAACCGCTGGATTTTGAGGTCGACGGCACCTTGGGCCTGGGAAAAGTCGCTCAGGCGATTAAGCCTGCAGATTTTCACTTCGCGCGTACGGTGCTGTTGTGCCTGGAGAACACCAACCAGGGGCTGGCTTTGCCGCCGGACTATTTCCCAACGGCACGCCGATTCGCCGACACCCATCATCTGAAGCTGCACCTCGATGGGGCCCGCATTTTCAATGCGGCCGTGAAATGCGGCATCCCTGCAGCAGAAATGGCGCAACATTTTGATTCGGTCTCCATCTGCTTATCCAAAGGGTTGGGGGCGCCGGTGGGATCACTTCTTTGTTCGACGCGTGAATTCGTATCCCAGGCGCGGCGCTGGCGAAAGATGTTGGGCGGCGGTATGCGACAAGCCGGAATGCTGGCGGCCGCCGGTATTTTTGCCCTTGAAAATAACATCCAGCGGCTGGAGCAAGATCACCACAACGCCGGATTACTGGCACAAGGACTCCACGAAATCGAGGAACTACAGGTCGATGATCACCCCGCTCAGACGAACATGGTGTTTTTTGAATACCGTAATAAACCGAAAAAAGAGTTGGCGTCTGCCTTAAAAGAGCAGGGCATTCTGATCAATGGCGGCCAACGGGTTCGCCTGGTGACCCATATGGATCTGGGCAGCAAGCAGATCCGCAAGACCGTCGATGCGATGAAAGCTTTTTTTCTTGCACGGTAGGGATCTTTTAATGCCGGAGTGTGGGTGATGCCGGACCAGGGGCTACCGCCGTGGGATTTGACGCCAGATACGAATGTTGGACCGGCCGGCCGAGATCAATCTCAAGTGCTCGCCGCCAACCTGAAAGCCCTTGCGCGCTTGGTCGATATCGAATTTGTGCAGGTATGTATATTGAGCGTCGAGTTCCGGCACGACGACATCGAGCCGGAATTTCGAACGCCCCTCCAATCCGCGATAGGTCAAAATGGATTTTCCCACAGCATGGTCGCGGTTGATTTCCAATACGATCCTTGGGTTATTCGATGAGTTGGATAAAGGTGAGTTGGCATCCAACCGGGTGTTAGGCACACCTACGGTTTGCCTCCCGCTTTGATGAAAACGGAAAAATGAGGTTCCCGACCGGTTTGGCCCCTCTTGGAACGTTGTGACACTGATATACATCAATGCAGCGAAACTACCGAAAATAGATAGGAAAACACCCATCACCGGCATCCATCTCTTTTTTATTGACTCATTCATAACAATCTTGTCGCTGATTGCATGTAATACTTACAAAAGATCATGGATTCTAAACCTATACTATCAGCTGGCTGCCAAAAAATGCAATAGTTGTTAGGCTGTTCCATTGCTTAAGGGCGCTAACGCAATCCGGCCAGGTCAGGGGGGAGGCCAGTCAGAGGACTCCCATTAAACGCTCGGAAAACTGAACAGCCGTTTGCCGGTCCGGAAGAGAGGGCAGTTTCATCAAGATGCCCAATCCTTCCGTCTGTTCGTGAAAGAGCTCTTCAGGTTGTTCGCTCACCAATGCCAGATGAATCATGGCGTTGAATTGAAGCACTCTCGGTACCAGCTCAACGCCCGGCATATCGCCAAGATCCTGGTCGACAACCATGGCAACAGGCCCTTTCTCCCGCACAGCATCGAGCGCCTGGGCGCCCGTGCAAGTGGCGATTACCTCCACCTGGCATCGATTGCCCAACTCTGCGGCAAACGGCTTCCATTTTTCGACGTCAGGCGATACCATTACAATGGGGCCCATCAGCGGCCGCCTCCACCGCCGCAGGTATGCTCTTGTCTAAACTGCTGAAGTTTTCCCGCCAGCATGGCTTCAACGGCTTGTCCTACGGTCTGGGCGCCACCGCCGAAGTAAACATCGATCCCGGCTTGGTTAAATCCCATCAGGGGACGAAATCCCATACCTCCGGCGATCAGTTGATTGACGCCGTTATTGACCAAATGCTGAACCGGGGCCATGCAGCCGCCTTGCTGATGCGGTACATTGGGAATCACTTTGACATCGGCAACCTGTCCGTTCTCGGTTGCTACCAGTGTATAGAGATCACAGTGTCCGAAGTGCGCTCCGAGGGGAGCATCCAGGCCTCCGGGGTTGGTTGATGGTATGGCGATAATTTGGCTCATATCTTATTTTCTCCTTTCAGAATGATTAAATATAAGATTTTCTATTTTTTCCCGATAACCAGGATTATCGGAGAATCCTTGGAAACGGATCGATCTTCCCTAAATATCCTCCTCCATCTGCACTATTATGAACATATGCTCATAATAAGTAGGCCTCTATCCGGCCCTTGTCAACCACTTTTCTGGGAATATGATCAAAAAACGATCAAATCAGTCAGCCGCCCTGTAATTGCACAAAAAACGGCAAGCACTCCACAATGGCATTGCATTGATAAGCAGGCGATAATTGAAGCCAGGTATCTATGTGGCGGTCGATGCACGGATCCTTTATCAATACAGCCGCCTACTGAAACGCCTCATATTATATGAATGTTCGATGCATTAAGATGTGCAGGCCTAGAAAGGGCGTTCTTTTATCTGATTCAGCGACTGTGGGGCAAGGATCAATTGATTTTTTCAAACTCATTACAAATCGATGCCGTACCAAATTGTCCCGCTATTGTTCAGCGCGAGGCTCTGAAGCCATCCGATGCCGTCTATTTTTTCGGACTGTAGTGCCGCATCAGCCATCGGCTCAGGCCGTCCAAACCTGGGAACAACACGCGTTCGGTGATATTTGCCTGGTCCAGTTTGTCCCGGATTTCCCATTTAAGGTGGGCGGGTATGATGATCTGGCGCCAGCATTCCGGTGTGTGCTCAAGCCATTCATCCAATCTGGCCACCGAATCGGTCATCATGGAAAACAAGGCGAATTGATTGACGATGCGGTCATCCATGGAGGGCGGTTCGAAAAAAAGCACAAACGGCAGCTCGGTCATCCTGGAGAGGTCATCCAGGGATGTGACGGCCTCGGAGATCATTTCAGCGGTAAAGACATTGGCACCTTCGCGGTTGAGCAGATCCTTGAGCACCACCGGCAGTTGCCGGTGCACGTGAACGTAGTCCACCATCCAGATGGCGCCGTCGAGGTCGAATTTTTCAATGTTGGCCGTCGCAAAATGCATGGCGCAAAATGGCGAATGGGTCCAGTCGAGCAGCCGGGTGGGCAGGCCGTGGTGTTGTGCCACGCTTAGCCAGTGCCAAATGGAGTGGGGGTTGATTCCTGTCCGGTAAGCATATTTTCTGAAGTTGCGCAGCAGATGCTTCTCAAGACAGGCAAATTCTCCACCCAGGCGACGCAACGTGGTATCTAACCGATAGTTGGCATCGGAGAGCCCTCGAAAGGCGCAATTGGAGCGAAAACGCCCCAATTTTTCGTCCCAGGCGCCCAGGAACAGCTCATCCTGGAGTTGGCACCAACTGTTGACGACGGTTTTAGAGCATTGATTTGTCATATTGCAGCACATCCTTGTCCATTGTTAGAGCGTTTGTGCAAGATCCACAGCCCAGTTTCCATCCGTGACGGCGGCGCAGGCAATATCGCGCCCGTTTGGATGCCAATCAGGCCTGTCGAGGTAGTCGTCCGAGGTAACAATCAGCTTTGCGTCGCTGCCGTCGGCCAGAGAGATCACGATGCTGTGGCTGCCTGAAGCGGCATCATACCGCAAAAAAACCAGTCGGGTGCTGTCCGGGCTCCAACGGGGCCATCCGTGTGTGGCCGGCGCCTGCGTTACCTGGATTTTATCTGAACCGTCGGCATTCATGGTCCATATCTGATAGCTGCCGCTTCGGTTCGACACCCAGGCGATTTTGGCGCCGTCCGGGCTCCACCCGCCACCGGTATCGGAACCGGTGTCATCCATTCTGCAGATCATTATCACTGGTTGAGTTGCGCAATTTACCCTCGCTGTGGCAGACATAGAAGCTGTTATAGGTCCTGCCTGTCATATCCGATGTCTTGGCATAGCACTCGGGCGGGATATAGGCGGCCGTATTCATCACCGCCCCTGCCTCGGTTACGGCCGAGCCGCTGTCATTGCATCCGCCGCAACCGATGACAATAGCGGTGGTCAGCACCATCGCCATGCCGGCCAAAAGGGATGAAATACCATCGTATCCGGAAACTGAAATCGAATCCATACCGTTGCTCCTTCAATCGTGATTTGGTTTACAAAAAAGAAGCAAAGGTATGTTAGCGGCGGATTAGCAAGAAGAGAAAACTGCACTAGACAAAATCCGCAATCCGGATCATATGCAACGAAGGCATACGCCTTCATCCCTATGGCGAGTCCGACGAGGACCAGCTTGTCGATGCGTCAGACGCCAGAGGCTATGTCGGCTTCATCGGGCCTTTCCCGGCGGCGATGGATTAGCCCAGTGTTGCAAAAAGCCGGTGGGCTTCAGAGTCAAGGCGCCAATGGCGCAGATCAGTCCCAAAACAAAGAGCAGGTGATCGATTCCCAGCAATATGTGCTCAATACCAAGAGGCAGGTAGGTTAGGCCGGCTTGAATCCATCCGATGTTTCCCTTGATAATGGCAATACTGGGCTGGGTGCTGGTCAGTGTGTAATTTTCAATTGTGTTATCCCGCCGTATTATGCGCACCACAGTTGCCGATTGTTTTTTCCCAAGCCCCTTAAAGCTGATTTTTCCGACGAGACCTTTGGTACCGCAATCAAGTTTGGGAGTTTCATACGTGCAATGCTCTGGGAAAACAATCTCGGCATCAGGCGTAGCGGGTCCGGGTTTGCCTAACCATCGAACCATGTTTCAAGGTTATTGACAAACGCCTCTCCAAACATGAGAAGGACGAAAGCGTGAGGTCGGTTTCGGAATCCTCTGACAAACCATCCTTTCTTTTCGGGGTCGAGACCACTATTGATCGCTTCCAATAGTTTTTCAGCCTGAAGCTTACCGTCAGGTCCATCCGTTTCAACGCTTACCAGAGCAAAATCAAATTGTTTGGGCGTGTCATACTCGGTGCGATGTTCCTGAAACCACTTATCGGTGTGTGGTGGAAAACGAATATTGAGATAAAAATCGAAAATTTTTTGAATTTTGTAGATATCATAAACCTTGATAACTAGTAGTCTGTGAAAGGTTTATGTTGTTTAGATTAAGAAGATAATGCTGAAGTCAATGTCTTCCTCCTTTTTTGAAATATGGTCGATTGTTTGACTTGTCAGATATTTATGATATTTAATACATGACCGAATGAAATGTGCCCGTTATGGGTATAAACCCCATAGTTGCATAAAAAAGGTAGCAAAAAGGGTGAAAACCGTTATGGATAATAGACAAAGTCAGGATCAGGGCTGCTTTCGAGGAATAAACCAATGGTGAACTTAAGGATCGGGTCTATTTGATGCTACCTTTTTTACCCCCATCTTATATTATTAGGGGGAAAGCCTTTAGGGCTCCAGATCCCGCGTTGCCAATGGCTTGCGGTAGCTTATACTACAGCTGCGCCATTGGCGCCTTGACTCTGAAGCCCTAAAGACTTTTGCAACAATGGGGTAAACTCACCAGGTGGGTGGAATGGCCCAGAATCGTGATCAAAGTGGGAATGATCACAAATTACTATAATTTAAGTATGGAGCATGCGAATAAAAATTCAACTTGCTAAAAAAGGTCAAGCCAGTGATTGCCTCTCTTGCGTAAAGCAATCAGAGCTGTGGGACGCCTATTTTAAATCCAATGCTGGTGCTGTGGATGATATAGAGAAAATGATTGGCAAAAAACAGATCTATGTTGCATTGGACCAAAACGATAAATGCATCGGTTTTATGGGTATAATTCACAATGGATGTTTCAGAAAATTTTCCTATCTGTCGCTAATCGCAGTAGAGTGGAGTTACAGGGGCAAGGGTGTTGGAAAGGAACTACTTGAAAAATTCGAAGAGACCGGTTTTAAACGGGCCGATAGAGTGTTTCTGTTGGTAAGCGATTTTAATAAAAAAGCTCAGTTGTTTTACATGAAATCAGGCTATGAAAAAGTTGGGAAAATCCCGGATTTGTTTAAAAAGGGAGTTTCAGAGCATATCTTGGTTAAATATAAAAACACCCCTGGCGGAACATTTAAGCCCATACCATCGGAAAAGCGCAGATATTGACCCCATCGTTGGAAGCGACCCAAAAGTCTTTAAAACGTCAGAGTCAAGGGTGTATCTGTAGTACTTTACTTCAAACCACTGCCAACGCGGGATCTGGAGCCCTTAAGGCTTTCCCCCTAATAATATAAAATGGGGGTAAAAAAGGTAGCATAAAATAGACCCGATCCTTAAGTTCACCACTGGTTTATTCCTCGAACGTATCTCCGGCATGCCGTAAATTTAATGCTGACAGGTGTTTTTAGCCTTTTTGCCATCTTTTACATCTGCTTTTAAAGAAATATTCAAAACAAAGCCAAGCGGTTTCCAGTCGCTGCTCAAAATACCCTTCCTAGGGTGAAATCGATTTTTCCCGCATCGGTTACGCGCTTTATTACAGTTTGTAACCGAACTGTAATATGTGCTGTGGTACCAGATTTGTCCATGTTCACAAATTATATAGGTAACGTTCGGAATCTAACCCTGACAGCTAAAGATTTTTATTTGAAAGGATAGGCAGAGATGGAAAGTGTAGAACCTGCGGCCAGTAGCGATTATTCAGATGCGTCAATAGAGGAAACCAACGAAGGCAATGCTGATCAGGAGGCCACTTCAGAAGCCGCAGCGGATGATAGCGGTGCATCAGAAAGTGAAGAGACAGAGGTTGACCCGGAAGGTGCCCCGGATGACTATGCCCCGAGTGAAGAGGCAGATGGTGATAGCCAGGAAACTTCCCCGGATGACGATGCCCCGAGTGAAGAGGCAGATGGCGATAGCCAGGAAACCGCCTCGGATGACGATGCCCCGAGTGAAAAGGCAGGTGATGATAGCCAGGAAATTTCCGACGATGAAATTGACTTGGATAAAGCTATCTCGGAAGAAGAGGACCTGGTAGATGTCAACAGTCTGCCAACGGTTTGCGGTGAGAAAGAAGGTGTCGGTAATGCTTGCGGTGAGGACGCTGAGGACGCCAGCGTGTGCGGTGCGGACGCAAGTGACGGCAATGGTTCCGAAGCTTCAGGCGCGGGCAATTATTTCTGCGGCGCAGATGCCGGAAGCCGGGAAACCACCCCGTATGAAGATGCCCCGAGTGGAAAAGCAGGTGATGCCAGCATGGAAATTCCCATAGATGAAATTATCGTAGAAGAAAAAGCTCTGGAAGGATTGACCATTCCCATTCCAATAACGGCTCCCGGTGAGAAAGAAGGTGCCGATAATAATAGCGGTGAGGACGCTGGGGGCGTCAGCGTGTGCGGTGAGAAAGTAGGCGCCGGTAATGTTTGCGGTGAGGACGCTGGGAATATCAGCGTATGCGGCGAGAAGGCAAGTTACGGCAATGCTTCCGGGGTTTCGGGCACGGGCAGTTCTGTTTGCGGCGCAGATATCGCTGTGGGAGGCGCGTGTGGCGTAGCCGCTGTGGGGTCCGTTAATTGCGGCGCTGACGCAGGGCAATACCAATGTGGCGAAAATGTTGTTGGCGGAGGCGCATGTGGGGCCAGAGCAGAGGAGGGCATTTGTGGGTCGGATAACGCTGTGGGAGGCGTTTGCGGCGCTAGATCAAGCAGCTACGCTTGTGGGGTCGAACAAGGCGGCTTAGGTGCTTGCGGGGCTAAAGTCAGTGCTTCCGCTTGCGGCGCGGATGTCGGGGGCCTTTCTGGTTGTGGTGCCAAGTTTAGCGCAGGCGTGTGCAGCGTGGAGGCCAGTGGCGTATCGGGTTGTGGTGTGGACGGCGTGGGCGGTGCCGGCGGCACCTGCGGTGTTGAGGGTTGCGGCGCTGACGCCTGCGGTGCCGAGGCCTGTGGAGTAGCAGTCTGCCCTGCTGAGATTTGCGGCGCTGACGCCACTACCTTTTTTACATGCCCTGCCGATGCCTGCGCAGCAGAAGCCGGCGGTGTCGAGGCCTGTGGAGTAGAAGCCTGTGGTGCCGATGTTTGCGCAGCGGAGGCCGGCGGCGCCGATGTCTGCGCAGCGGAAGCCGGCGGCGCCGATGTCTGCGCAGCGGAAGCCGGCGGTGCCGATGTCTGCGCAGTGGAAGCCGGCGGTGCCGATGCCTGCGCAGTAGAAGCCGGCGGTGCCGATGTCTGTGCAGCGGAGGCCGGCGGCGCCGATGCCTGCGCAGTAGAAGCTGGCGGTGTCGATGTCTGTGCAGCGGAGGCCGGCGGCGGCGATGCCTGCGCAGTAGAAGCCGGCGGTGTCGATGCCTGCGCAGCGGAAGCCGGCGGCGCCGATGTCTGCGCAGCGGAGGCCGGCGGCGGCGATGCCTGCGCAGTGGAAGCCGGCGGTGTCGATGCCTGCGCAGTGGAAGCCTGCGGTGCGGATGCCTGTGGTGCGGAAGCCGGCGGTGTCGATGCCTGTGCAGTGGAAGCCGGCGGTGTCGATGCCTGTGCAGTGGAAGCCGGCGGTGTCGATGCCTGCGCAGTGGAAGCCGGCGGTGCCGATGCCTGCGCAGTGGAAGCCGGCGGTGCCGATGCCTGCGCAGCAGAAGTCGGCGGTGGCGACGCCTGCGGTGGCGACGCCTGCGGCGGCGATGCCTGCGGTGGTGACGCCTGCGGTGGCGATGCTTGCGGTGCGGAAGTCGGCGGTGTCGATGCCTGCGGTGCGGAAGCCGGCGGTGCGGATGCCTGCGGGGTGGAAGCCGGCGGTGTCGACGCCTGCGGTGCGGAATCCTGCGCTGCCGACGCCTGTGCCGCTGAAGCCGGTGCCACCGGCGCCTGCGGTGCCGATGCTTGCGCAGCCAACACTTGCGCCGTAAACATCTGCCCGGCGGATGCCTGCGCTGCCGACGCCTGCATTGTGGATATCGTCCCCGGCGTACCCGGCATCTGATCCTGACTGCTTGCGGTTAAGGAGAGACTTTTTTGAACGGACTTTTTTTGAAAGGACCTATGTATGATCATTGCGCAAAATACTGCACAACAACAGTTGGTTAAAGAGCATCAGACCACCAGTGCTTCGTTGGCCGGAAAGAGCGGTGCGCCTGTGCAAGCTTCCGGCGCCCCCCGAAGCGCGCCGTGCGCGCCGAGCACCTGTGGCCGCCGCCTGGTGGATTGCTATGGGCAGACGTACCCGTCACGCTATAATGTTTTTATTCCGATCAAGGGGGGGCGCCGGTTGGTATACAATGCCTTTACCGGTAAACTGACCGTATGGGCCGCAAGAGGGGTCGATGTATACAACAACTTCGCCGCCATGCCCTGCACCGAAGATAAAAAGGCCATTGCGGACCAATTGCTGGACGGCGGCTACCTGGTGCGAAAAGGACAGGACCAGTATGCGGAGATCAAAAAGGTTTACGAGACAAACCGCTTCAATCCGAAGCGCATGACCCTGAGCATCGCGCCCACCATGTCCTGCAATTTCAGTTGCGACTATTGCTTCCAGGGCGATCGCAAGGCCAAGGCGGTTATGAAACCCGAAGTGCAGGACGCGCTGGTGGCTTTTGTGGAAAAATCGATGGACAAGCTCAACCACCTGCATACGGCATGGTATGGGGGCGAACCCATGCTCCGCTGGCAGACGATTTACAGCCTGGCCGACCGCTTGATCGATTTATGCAACGCCAACGGCGTCAACTACTCTGCCATGATGGTGACCAACGGCTACCTGTTGACCCAGAAAAAAGCCGAGCGTCTTTACCGCCGGCGGGTGAAAACCATCCAGATTACCCTGGACGGGCCGCCGGAACAGCACAACAAGCGCCGGTCGCTCAAGGGCGGCGGACCGACATTTGACTCTGTTGTGGAGAACATAAAGAAGATCGTCGGCGTCATCCCCATCAGAATTGCCGTGCGAATCAATGTGGACGCGCGCAATTGCGACCTTGCCAGCATGGATCGCCTGTTCCGGATCCTTGTGGATAACGGTTTGGCCAACCAGAAAAACTTCGGGGTCTACTTTGCACCGGTGGAGGCGATCACCAAGGAGTGCCACCAGATCGCCGACAGTGTACTGGC
>JASFKE010000064.1:0-11440 GCA_050118795.1 Desulfobacteraceae bacterium
GCCATTTACGCCCCTTTTATCACAATTGTAAAACAAAAGGGGGATATAATCACCTTGCCCATGGGAATAACTGCGGCGGGAAAGAGATGACAGAATATTGGAGCACTATTTATTTTTTATCTTATTCTTCAAATAGTTAGCCAATAACTCCCATTCCGCCTGCACTCATGGGGCCGCACAAACGCAAGTGGCTATATGCTCCAACATGACGCCGACCACCTGATCGATGCTCATAGCGGTGGAATCAATTCGCAGGGCATCATCGGCCGGCTTTAAGGGGGCGGCTTGACGGGTGCTGTCGTTTTTATCCCTTTTCATCATATCTTGCGATACCGCATCCAGCGAAGGGCAAGAGCCGTTTTTTGCCTGCAGCTCTTCATGGCGCCTTCTGGCACGGATGCCGGGATCGGCATCCAGGAAGAATTTGACATCGGCATCCGGAAAGACCACCGTTCCCATGTCCCGCCCTTCAAAAACAGCCCTTTTGGCCGACCCGAGTGTTCGTTGGATATCCAGCAAAAACCCACGCACCACGGGTCTGGCCGAAACCGCCGAGGCCAGCATGGTGACATGGGCAGATCTTATCTGATCGCTCACATCTTTCCCATTGAGCATCAGCCGTAAATCACCGCCCCGGATTTGGAAATCCAGAGTGATTTGCCGGCATAGCGCCCCCAGGCCACCATCATCATCGGCTTCTATTTCGGCTTGATGAACCGCCAGGGCGATCCCCCGATATAGGGCACCGGTGTCGATATAGCGGTATCCCAATCTTTGGGCAAGCGTCCGGCTGACAGTTGTTTTACCGGCGCCGGCCGGTCCGTCAATGGTAACGAGCAACGGCGGCCGAGATGGGTGTCCGGAATCCATACAATGTCCTTTCGAGGCAGATAGATGATAAATTCACAATTCACGTCCACTAATCACTTGAGAGCTTTGGCTCAAAACCTTATCCAGGGCCGCCAGAAATTTCCGATTCTCTTCCGGCAACCCGATGTTGATCCGGATATAGTTGGGATAGCCGTGCCCGGCCATGCAACGAACGATAACACCTTGCCGAAGCAAAGCTTCAAATACCTGTTTCGCATCGCGGCCGACGTCGATGAGGAAAAAATTGGCCTGGGTCGGAAAATAGCGGATGTTGCGTCTATCCAGTTCACCGTATAACATATCAAGACTTCGGTGTACCAAATCAAGGGTTTGGCCCAAGAACTTCGAATCGTCCAGGGCCGCCAGCGCAGCCGCATGGGCCAGAGAATTGACGTTGAAGGGCATGCGAACCCGGTTCATGACCTGGGCAACCGCTACCGGCATCGCCGCATATCCAACCCGCATCCCGGCCAGACCATACGCTTTTGAAAACGTTCGCATCGTGACCACCGGTTTGTCGTGCTCCAGATAGGAGAGTCCATCGGCGCATTGAGTCTCGCGCACAAAGTCGATGTAGGCCTCATCCATCACCACAACGATATCCTCGGCAAGTGCGTCCAGGAACCGGTCGACCTCACTCCGGGTCACGATGGACCCGGTGGGATTGTTGGGATTGCATATAAAAACCATACGCGTATCGGGGGTCACTTTGGACAATATGCCATCCAAATCGATCCCCATATCATTCAACGGCACGGTTATCTGACGGGCACCTGCCGACTGGGCTACGATGGCGTACATAGAAAAGGATGGCCACGGCACGATGACGTCATCACCGGGCTGCAGCAAAGCCCTTGCCAGATACCCGAGAATTTCATCGGAGCCATTGCCGATGATAATCTGCCCGGGCTGGACGTCAAGGTGATCCGCAAGGCGATTCAACAATTCATAACTCGGTTCATCGGGATAACGGTGCACACCGCCGACGGCGGCCTTTATGGCTGCAGCGGCCTTGGGAGAGGGCCCCAGCGGATTCTCATTGGATGCCAGTTTGATGGAATTTTTAATGCCGTACTCGCGCTCTACTTCCGCAATGGGTTTTCCGGCCGTATAGGGTGCAATTTCATTGATGTGCTCAGGTATCTTCAGTGGCATTACCGTATCTTTCTCAATGATGATGATCGATCAGGCCTCATTGCGCTGCCCTTGCGCCGGCGTCCACCGCCTCTAAATTCAGGGGAATCAATTTGGGTTTTTTTTCGAATTCTCTCTCGACGCAATGCCTCAGGGTATCCACAGCCACCACCTTGGATCGCGCCACAAATGCCGAAAGTGCCACGATATTAGCGGCTTTGGCATTGCCCAGCTTTTTGGCGATTTCAACTGTCGCAACTTTTAAAACATCGCAATCATCGCGCCCCGCCTCAATGGGAATCAAGGAAGAGTTGACGATGATGACACCCGCAGGCTTAACGATAGGAGCAAACTTTTCCAATGACGGCAGATTCATGGCAATCAGGTGCATGGGATTCTTGATAATGGGGGATCCTATGGGCCGATCGCTGATCACCACAGTGCAATAAGCCGTTCCACCGCGCATCTCCGGACCGTAGGAAGGCACCCATGCCACCTCGAACCCCTCCTCCATGGCGGCATGCGCCAAAACCTTACCGCTGAGCAGAATCCCCTGCCCTCCAAATCCTGCAAACATGACTTCACTTTGCATAAACGCTCCTACCTTCGGCCGTGTGCCTTTATTTTAATCATGATTCTTCCGGTGTTTTTAAATCCCCCAATGGAAAGTAAGGCAGCAGCGTATCTTCGCTCCACTTCAATGCGTCAACGGGTGTCATACCCCAATTGGTGGGACATGTACTGATAATTTCGACAAAGGAGAAACAGCGGCTCTCCATTTGGTAGCCGAAGGCCTGCTTAATCGCCTTTTTCGCCTTTTTAATATATTTGGGTTTAATCACCGCCTGACGGCTGATAAAACCCGGCGTAGCCAAAGAGGCCAACATTTCGGAAACCCGAATGGGCATACCGACCTCATCGGTTTTTCGCCCAAAAGGGGAGGTTGTGGTGCGCTGGTCTGGCATGGTGGTGGGAGCCATCTGTCCGCCGGTCATGCCATAGACGGCGTTATTGACAAAAATGGTGGTGAATTTCTCCCCCCGGTTGGCGGCATGGACGATCTCTCCCATTCCGATACTGGCCAGGTCACCGTCACCCTGGTAGGTAAACACCATCAAATCGGGACGCACCCTTTTGATGCCGGTGGCCATGGCCGGTGCGCGCCCGTGGGAGGCCTCTTGAAAATCACAGTCGATGTAATTGTACATCAGCACGGCACAACCGACCGGCGCCAGGCCCACCGTGCGTCCTCGTATATCGAATTCATCAATTACTTCCGCCACCAAGCGGTGAATGATGCCATGGGTGCAGCCGGGGCAGTAATGTGTCGGCTGGCATTTCAGGGCTCGGGGTCTTTGAAAGGTCTTGGCCATGAATATCGCTCCTGTTATTTGCTTTCCAATTGGGTACGAACCAAATCAATGATCTCTTCCGGAGTGGGCACTTCGCCACCGCATTTGCCGTACCACTGCACCGGGCAGCCCCCTTTTACACTGCGTTGAACGTCCTCGAGCATCTGGCCCATGCTCATCTCCACACACAATACCTTTTTACATCCGGCTTTTTGGGCGGCTTGATGGATGGGGCTCTCCGGAAACGGGAACAGGGTCTGAGGACGGAGCAACCCGACCTCGATGCCAAGTTCCTTGAGTTCGTCTATGGCCGTTTTACATACCCGGCTCATGGTGCCGTAAGATACAATCAGGACCCGGTAGTCCGTGTCCAGATTATAGGCCTCATACCGGACCTCTTCACTTTTCATCTTTTCATATTTCGCCCGCAGGGTCATATTGTTTTCGTTCAATGCCGCAGGGTCGAGAAACAGGGATTTAATGATATTGGGTTTTTCAGCCCCCCGTGTATCCATTCCGTTGGTGGCCCAGTGGTTTTTGTCGGAGGGTTCCGATTCCAGATTGCCGGGAAACTCCACCGGCTCCATCATTTGACCGATGAGCCCATCGCCCAGGATCATCACCGGATTGCGGTACTTCTCCGCCAAAGGAAAGGCGGTCATCATCATCTCCACAGCCTCTTGAACCGTAGCGGGCGCCATAACCAGCAATTTGCAGTCTCCGTGCCCGACCCCCTTGGTGGCCTGGAGATAATCAGCCTGGGAAGGTAAAATGCCGCCCAAACCAGGACCACCGCGCATGATATTGACAAAGACGGCCGGCACCTGCGCACCGGCCATATAGCTGATAGCTTCACTCATCAGGCTGATGCCGGGGCTGGAGGAGGTCGTAAAGACCCTTTCGCCGGCAGAAGCGGCACCATGAATCATGTAAGAGACCGCCACTTCGCTTTCGCCCTGGAGAAATACCCCGCCCTCTTCCGGCATACGCCAGGCCAGATATTCCGCCACCTCGGATTGAGGAGTGATGGGATAGGCAAAATAGTTCAGGCATCCGGCCCTGATGGCCGCCTCGGCAATGGCTTCATTGCCTTTCATCAGTACTTTGGACATATAACGCTCCCTTTTAATCGGATTCAGCCGTCTCGGTGATTGAAATGGCCACGTCCGGACACATATTACAGCAGATGGCACACTTGATACAGTCTCCGGGCCGCGCCTGGTAGGCGGGAAAATATCCTTTGGCATTAACCTCTTTGCCGATCTCCAGCACTTTTTTTGGACAAACACTCACGCAGAGGCTGCACCCTTTACATAAGTCGACTTCAATGCAGTATCGATAAGCCATTGCTATCTACTCCCTTATATCATCATATCATCGCCCCCACCGCTGGGCAACGTCACAGGCCTGCGCCACGGCGGGACCAGTTGTTGAAAAATGGGTAAAACCGGGTGGTGCAATCGTGCCGAATCGAGTTGCGGCAACACGAAATAGGGCGCCGTCACAAATTCGACCTTCACTGCGCTGGCCTTGCTCAGCGAGGTTAGAAACGTGTCACCCTGATAAACATGGTCCTGTGTTGTTTCATCAAACATGTGGGCATTTCCGATCCATCTGTGAACCGGCAGACGGGCACTGGCCTCGATGGCGCTGCGCATCTCCAAACACCCTTGCACCGTACCCGTTCTGGGTCGAAAAGGATTGATCACCTGCATCATTGCAATGGGTTGATTCACATCTTTAAATGCATCCGCCAAAGATGCCAACACAGTTGCACCGGCATCATCCCCACCCACATCGAGAATGATGAGTTCACCGGGATTGCGTATCAATCCGGCCACCTGGGGCATCAAGACAGGAAGATCCGCATGCATCAAACCCTCCGGCGGCAGCACCATCTCGATTCCCATGGCAGTTAGGGTTTCTCTGGCTTCGCGTGTTCTGAAATAGGGATTTACCAGGTCCAAATCCGCAATCCGGACTTGAACCCCCTGGAGGTGTTGATGAACGGCGAGATTGATGGCAACTTCCGTCTTACCGCTCCCATAGTTGCCCACTATGATGACAATGCCCGATAGGCCGACCTTCACGATTGTCCCCTCCCAAACGTCCGGCTTAGGGCGCTTTTTTGGGTTGATTGAAACCGGATGATCCGCGTACGGTTCCAACCCGAGCATTGCAGCGCCGAGGTGCTTTTGGTCTTAACAGCCAATGGCCGGATATCCAAACCGCCCGCTTATCAGGAGGTGATCGCTAACACTCTGGAGTGCCAAAATCATAGCGAGTCCTCGGTTACCAGCGAAAACAGAATCAGACGTCAATCTATTGAGTATCTCTATTGGTGTCAAGCGCTTTAAAATTCCCAACGCCAACCACTTGTGATTTTATCGAATATAGCCTAAAACGATTATACCTAATGGAGACAGGTCCATATGATAATCGTCTCATCTTTAAATAACCCAACATATAAAGGGGCACATCCGCCATGCCGTCCGTTTCTTTAGGCCTGGAGCAATTGATCGCATCTCCGCCACCCGAATTACGCCATGCACGTATCGGGTTGTTGTGCAATTCCGCCTCCGTGGACGCCAATATCATCCATGCGCGTCAGAGGGTGCAATCCGTATTTGGAGATCGCCTCAAAGCACTGTACTCTCCCCAGCACGGTTTTTTCGCTGAAAAGCAAGACAATATGATTGAGTCCGACCATCGAAAGGATCGCCTGCTGGGCTTGCAAGTGTATAGTTTATACGGCCAAACCCGCATTCCCACCCAAGAGATGCTGGATCCCATCGACGTTTTGCTCATCGACCTTCAAGACGTTGGAACCCGGGTCTACACCTTTATCTACACCATGTCCTACTGCATGGAGGCGGCCCGAAAATTCGATAAGAAAGTCATCATACTGGATCGGCCCAACCCCATCGGAGGCCTGGCCATCGAAGGCAACTGCCTGGATCCCCAGTGGCAATCTTTTGTGGGACGCTATCCCATCCCCATGCGCCACGGTTTGACCATCGGGGAGTTGGCGGGTCTGTTCAATGATGCTTACGGCATCGACTGCGACCTTCAAGTACTCTCCATGGGAGGGTGGCGGCGCCATATGCTGTATAACGAGACAGGGCTGCCATGGATCGCCCCAAGCCCCAACTTGCCGACCCCGGTGTCCGCTTTGGTCTATCCGGGCCAGGTCATTTGGGAAGGCACCAATGTTTCCGAAGGCCGCGGCACCACCCAGCCTTTTGAAATTTTCGGGGCCCCGTACATTGATCCTGACCGGGTAATCGGGGCCACCAACGAACTCGCCCTTGAAGGCGCCATCATGCGAGTGGTCGAATTCGAGCCGACGTCCAACAAATGGCAAGGCGAGATATGCCGCGGATTTCAGATACACGTGTCAGATCCCCACAGGTTTAAACCTTACCGGACCAGCCTGTGCCTGCTGCAAGCCATCTTGCATTGCCATCCCGATGATTTTGACTGGAAAGCACCTCCCTATGAGTATGAATATGAAAAGATGCCCATAGATTTGATTTTGGGCGGTCAACGGGTCCGCAACCAAATATCGGCTATGAAGCCGATCACAGCGTTGGAATCCGATTGGCAGAACGAATTAGACGCCTTTGACGACCTGCGGAAAAACTATCTTTTGTATACCTGAACCCCCAGGATCGCCACAAGGATGGCCATGAATTATCCCGACCCGAATTCCAATTGGAAACGGATGCTGTTCAAACGCAACAAAGTGTGGGTTGCCGTGGATGAACAGGGCCGGCCCATCGTAGAGAAGTCCAAAGCCTTGATCAAGTACCAATTGGACCAGCCGCACCAGTACTGGGTCCACCTCCACAGCCTGCGCCATTTGGAAGAGACGACCTCATCGTCGGAAAAGATCCCCGGCGCCTCCCACAGGCCGGTTTCCGACACCGATGAAACCGGGATCGCTCCGGAGATTCCGAGCAAAGCCATCCGTATTCACACCGATGGCGCATGTTCCGGCAATCCGGGGCCGGCCGGTATTGGTGTGGTGATGCAGTATCGACAACATCGCAAAGAGATATCCCGCTACATCGGCAAAGCGACCAATAATATGGCTGAGCTGGAAGCCATTAGAGTCGGTTTGCAATCGGTGAAAAACAAGAACCTGCCCGTGGCCGTGTTCACAGACAGCAGTTATGCGCTGGGGGTATTGGCCAAGGGATGGAAGGCCAAAGAGAATCTATCTTTAATACAACACATCAAAGCCTTGATGGCGAAATTTCAAAAACTGCGCATCGTCAAAATCAAGGGGCATGCAGGTCATCCCGAGAACGAGCGGGCGGATCAATTGGCGGTGGAGGCTGTACAAAGCAAAAACAAGGAGATGGAGACCTGAAAATCATATAAACCCCTACCATCTGCGTGCAGCCCAAGGATCCGGACGCGCCGGAAAGCTACCCGCCATGGGACGGTTAGGGGTTTTCAATTCAACCATTGGAGATTAGGCTTTTTCAGACTTAAGCGTCTCAATCTCTTTTTTTAAGTCATCAATTTCGCTTTTATATTTGCTGGGATCTTCAGTGTTCTCGGCTATGGCATTTTCATCGTCTTTTTTCCACGAATCTTTGAGCTCATCGAAACCAAGATAAATGGCCAAACCACCACCGATCAACAACATAATGGGAATGGCTCCGGCTAAAAGATCGAAAAAATCACGCCAAAAAATACCAAGGCCGATAAGTCCAATTACTGCTGCAACCGAACCGCCGATTAAAGTTTTCATTTAACGCAAACCTCCCTTAATCTTAAGTTTTAAACAAAATAACGTCATATATCCGTTGTTATCAGGCCGATACACCGACCTCATTATCGATTTTCATGGTTTAACCATTTCCACTTAATTCGTATTCAATGAATTTTCAATAGATAAGCCAAATACCCACACGAAAGTAGATTTTGAGCAATAACATAGCCGATTATGGATCGCAAGCTTAATTTTGATGGATTCAGCGTCCAAATGGTATGAAAATCCCATATATTTCCACCGTCCTACTCACCATGGAGAACGCTATCTGCAATTGCAAATAACCATTGGATCTGATAGGTTCTTATCTTCGACGGCAGCCATACGACCCCCTCATCTAACAGGAATTGAACATGACACAGCAGAAAATGGGACGACTCGGTAGAATACGGGCCAAACGGCGCATATGGACCCAAAAACTGCTTAAAGGCACATACCACCACCATCTATTTTTCCTACCGGCCAGAAAGGGTCTTGTGCCTTGGCTGCTGGAGCGCTTTTTTAACGGAGTCCTGTTGAGCGAGCAGCAGCAGGAGGTCCTTCGCAAACTCCCTTCGGAGGCCATCTGCGTCTATACCATAAAATTCAGATCCTTTTTTGAGTATCTTTTTTATCATACCCGCTACCGCCAGCAAAAGCTGCCCGTTCCGGAGATCGGTCTGGGATTCCGCCTATTGTTGATCCAACCGCTGTCCAGGATATTTCGCAGCATGCTGGCCCATACGGACTGGTTCCTATCACATTGGAGTCGCTTGGACCCCTATGAAAACGACTACCTGGGTCCTGAGTTGATCAAAGGCCGCACCATGCTGATGCCCCTGGTGGAAAAACACGGATTCTACCGGCGCTTTGTCAAAGCCCAAACCGATCCACTCAGGTTTCTGATTGAACTTCAAGGCACCATCGACCGCCCCATCTACATTGTTCCCCATTTGATGTTTTTCAGCAAAAGCCCGGCTTGCAATGAACCACGGCTCAGGGACCTTTTTTTCGGCAGCGAGCAAAGACCCGGATTGCTCCGCCGGCTGGTCATTTTGCTGCGCCACCCCGGAAAAGTATTCGTAGAGGTATCCCAACCCCTTGATTTGGCAAAATTCATCGCCGAACACAAAGTGGTCAACACCGAATATCTTGCCCTGCGACTCAGACGCCAACTGCTGATGCAGCACAACCGGCATCGCCAGAGCATCACCGGCCCGGTGGTCAAGTCCCAGGAAGAGATCAAAGAGAGCATTTTAGCCAGCGAGCGCCTGCGCAAATTCATGGCCCAGCACGCCACTTCGCGCAAAGAGACCCTGTACAGCGTCCGCAAACAAGCGGATGGCTATTTAGATGAAATCGCCGCAGACTACAGCTACTCTTTTATCAGCTTTATTTCCAGCCCTGTGGGATGGCTGCTCAAGACCATGTACGATGGAACCGTTGTGGATACCGAAGGCCTTCAAAAAGTAAAGGCCATGTCCCAAAAAGGGCCCTTGATATTGGTCCCATGCCATAAAAGCCATATGGATTATCTCATTCTGTCATGGATACTGTTCAAGCACAACATGCCCTGCCCCCACGTAGCTGCCGGCAAGAACCTCTCTTTTTGGCCCATGGGGCCCTTCTTCAGGGCAGGCGGCGCTTTTTTTCTGCGCCGCACATTTCGGGGGGCGCGGTTATACTCAAAAGTCTTTTCCGAATACATCCATAAACTTTTGGAAGGGGGATTCAACCTCGAGCTGTTTATCGAAGGCGGTCGCAGCCGCAGCGGAAAATTATTAATGCCCAAGCTGGGGTTTCTAACCATCCTGCTCAATGCTTTTAAAAATGGTGCCTGCGAGGATATGATTTTTGTACCGGTTTTTATCGGGTATGACCAGATCATCGAAGAAAACGCCTACCTTCACGAGATTGAAGGCGGTAAAAAAGAGCCCGAAAATCTCTCCCAGGTCATCAAAGCCCGCCGGTTTTTGAAGCAGCGCTATGGAAAAATCTATATCAACTTCCATGATCCTGTCTCTTTGAACGATATCCTCAGCGAATACGACATCACCTTGCAAAAAATGCCCCAAAAGAACCAAAATGCCTTGTGCCGTAATTTGGGCTGGAGATTGATCAGCGCCATCGACCGATCCAGCGTGGTCACCCCCCATGCGCTGGTTGCCGCAGCCATCTTGAACTGTCCGTCCAAACGCTTTACCATGAAAGAGATCTTTCAAATCATCGACACCTACATCCATCTGCTCTTTTCTCAAAACGCCAAGCTCACCGACACCCTTTTGCTGGACCACAAACGCGCCTGCGAACAAGCCCTGGAGAATTATCTGAGCCGTAAATTGATCGAACAACCCAGCGGCGAAAAAACGATGCCCGCAGAACAGCGGCAATTCATAATGCCGGCCAACAAAAGAATGCAGATGGAGTATTATAAAAACAACGGCATTGCCTATTTTGTTCCGGCGGCGTTCACCGCCCTGTCCATTCTTGAAAAAGACGCTTTTCAATTCTCGTCGGCCGACCTGCATGACAACTATCTATTTTTACGGAATTTTTTCAAATATGAATTCGCCTATGATGTCAACCAGCCCGCCGAAAGGCTGGTGCGCAAAGTGATCAAAGCATTCATCGACGATGCCGTGCTAATGCCCCACCAAAGCCTGCCGGACGCTTACCTGATAACCTCATCGGGCCTTCGAAAGCTCAAACTCTTTGCCCGGTTTCTTAAAACCTATTTTGAATCCTATCTGGTGGTGCTCCATTTTTTTAAACAGACACCTCGAAACAAAGCCAGGGGCAAGGATCGCCTGAAAAAAATTCAATCCATTGGCGAGACGATGCGAAAAAACCAGGAGATCGACTTGGCCGAGTCCCTTTCCAAAATCAATTTTCAAAACGGCATTAACTACTTTACCTCCAATAAGCTCAAGGGCCAGGAAGATATTGAAGCCATTGAAGAGCAGGAACAAGCCATTCGCAAATATCTCCACATCATATAACCTCAAACTTGGGTGAAACACCCAGAACAGAAGCCATGACACTGGAAAAATTTATCAATACAACCATTTTACATGATCGAAATCTATGAAAGCCATGATATTGGCCGCAGGACTGGGGACACGCCTGAGGCCCTACTCCCGGCACACGCCCAAAGCGCTCTTTACCATTAACGAACGACCGGTATTGGCCATCGCCATCGAAAAGCTGCAAAAAGCCGGTTCCAGCGCCGTCATCATCAACACCCATCACCATCACCGTCAAATCGAGTCGTTTGTCGCCAACAGCACTTTTTCCATACCGATTTACACACGCCATGAGAAGG
>JASFKE010000065.1:0-11402 GCA_050118795.1 Desulfobacteraceae bacterium
GGTTGTTGTTGCCGTTTCTCTCCACATTGATACTCGGTGCGGTGGTCAGTGGTATTTTTTACCCGATATACCGTTTGATCGATCAACATCCCCAAATCAGATCATCACTGGCTTCGCTGGTGACCTGCATTTTGATTTTTTTTGCACTTTTTGTACCCATTGTTTTTTTCGTCGGGAGTTTGACCCAGCAAGCTTTTGAGCTCTATCAAATGGCTAAGGGCGCCGTCATTAACGACCAGATCAATTCATTGCTTCAGGAAACCCAGGTGCTGGAAAAGGCGAACAGCATTTTGGCCAAATTCAATTACGAATTGACCGGAGAGGAATTCAAAAACGCAATTTCAGAAGTGGCTAAGTTTGTCGGATTTTATCTGTATGAGCAGGCCCGTGCGGTTGCCTCTAACACCCTGGCGTTTTTGTTGAGTTTTTTTATGATGCTGATGGTGATCTACTTTCTGTTGATCGATGGCGAAAAACTGGTCTCCTATATTGTGGATTTGTCACCTCTGCCCAGTGATCAGGAGTGGATGCTCATCGACAAATTTAAAGGGATGGCGGGAGCCATCCTGATCGGCAATGGGTTTGGCGGTTTTATTCAAGGTGTTTTGGGAGGAGTGGTCTTCTGGATTTTTGGACTGCCGTCGGCCTTTTTATGGGGTGTCATCATGGGCTTGCTGGCATTTCTGCCCATCATTGGCATCGGGGTAGTCTTCATTCCCACAGCCGTCTACTTAATCCTCAAAGGTAAGCTTGCGGCCGGTATTTTTTTTGTGGTGTTCTATCTTATCTTGTCCATGGGGGTTGAATATGTTTTCAAACCCAAGTTGGTGGGGCAGAGGGTAAAGATGCATCCGTTGCTGGTCTTTTTCGCCATTATCGGCGGGTTAAAGCTATTCGGCATTATTGGTATTATCTACGGCCCACTGGTGGTTACGGGCTTTCTCACGTTAGCGGAAATTTATAGAAGCAGTTATCAAACACTTGTGGAGTCCGGCGATGGGTAACCCCTTGCCGATTTCCAAAATTTAGGACCATGAAAGGCGATGTGAATGACAGAAATCGATTCAATGGCAGTGATCAGCATCGAGAAAGAGATGAAGAAATCCTATCTCGATTATGCCATGAGCGTAATCATCGGTCGCGCTCTGCCCGATGTTCGTGATGGACTGAAACCGGTACACCGACGTGTACTATTTGCAATGCGGGAACTGAAAAACGACTATAATAAACCCTACAAAAAATCTGCTCGCATCGTGGGTGATGTCATCGGTAAGTATCATCCCCACGGCGATACGGCGGTCTACGATACAATCGTCCGTTTGGCCCAGGACTTTTCAATGCGGTATACTCTGGTAGACGGCCAAGGCAATTTCGGATCCATCGACGGCGATCCCCCGGCGGCCATGCGTTACACGGAAGTGCGTATGACACGTCTGGCCCAGCAATTGCTGGAAGATTTGGACAAAGAGACTGTCGATGTCGCGCCCAATTACGATGAGACCATGACGGAACCCACCGTCCTGCCGGCAAAGGTCCCGGCGTTGATCGTCAATGGTTCTTCGGGAATTGCGGTGGGCATGGCGACCAATATTCCGCCCCACAACTTATCCGAGGTGGTGGATGCCACTTGTGCCCTCATCGACAATCCTGAGATTACCTGGTCAGGGTTGATGGAATATATGCCGGGACCGGACTTTCCCACTGGAGGGATTATATACGGCATCAAAGGCATCCGGGAGGCCTACCAAACCGGTCGTGGCATCATCCGCATGCGGGCCCGGTTGGTGGTCGAAAAGGATAAATCCGATCGTGAGACCATCGTTGTCAACGAGATTCCATACCAAGTCAACAAAGCCAGATTGATCGAAAAGATTGCCGAATTGGTCAAGAACAAGCAGATAGAGGGCATCAGCTACATTCGGGATGAGTCGGACAGGGACGGTATGCGCATTGCTGTCGGCCTGAAAAAGGGAACTGTTTCAGGTATTGTGGTGAATCAACTCTATAAGCACACTCAGATGGAGAGCAGCTTCGGCATTATCTTTCTGGCTGTGGTTCGCAAGCGACCGCAAGTGCTGACCCTTAAGGAGATTCTGGAGAACTTCGTAAAACATCGTAAAGAGGTTATCATTCGGCGCACCCGCTATGAGTTAAATAAGGCCGAAGAGCGCGCCCACATATTGGAAGGGCTTAAAATCGCTTTGGATAATTTGGATGCGGTGGTCAAGCTGATCCGTGAGTCCAAATCCCCCGCCGAGGCCAAGGAGCGGCTATTGGCAGCCTTTAAACTCACGGTTGTTCAAGCCCAGGCGATTTTGGACATGCGGCTGCAGCGGTTGACGGGATTGGAGAGGGATAAAATTATCGATGAGTATGAAGCGGTGTTGAAAGACATCGCCTACTACAAAGAGATTCTATCCAGCGAGCGATTGGTGCTCAACCTGATCAAGGAGGAGCTGACCGAAGTCAAAGAGCAGTTCGGTGACCAACGGCGCACCGAAATCGTCACTTCGACCCAGGAGTTGACCCTTGAAGATATGATTGCCGAAGAGGATATGGTTGTGACCATTACCAATTCCGGGTACATCAAACGCAATCCCATTACCTTGTACCAGAGTCAACGCCGGGGTGGTAAAGGCAAGACCGGCATGGGGACCAAAGATGAGGATTTCGTATCCCACCTCTTTGTCGCCTCCACCCATCATACCTTTCTCTTTTTTACAAATCGCGGCAAGGTATACTGGTCCAAGGTGTATGGTATTCCTCTGGCGGGCCGGACCAGCCGTGGCAAGGCCATCGTCAACCTGCTTAATTTTGAAGAGGGGGAACACATGACCACGGTTTTGGCGGTACCGTCCTTTGAGCCGGGAAATTACGTTTTGATGGGGACCCAAAACGGTACCGTGAAAAAGACCGATATCATGGCGTTTTCACGACCCCGCGCCGGTGGCATCATTGCCCTGGATTTGGTGCCGGGTGACGAATTGATCGCCGCCCGGATTACCGACGGCACACAAAACGTCTTTCTCGGCTCCGCTTCGGGAAAATCCATACGGTTCCACGAATCGGACATTCGCTCCAGCGGTCGGATTGCACGTGGTGTTCGCGGAATGCGGTTGGCACAGGGGGAGAGGATCGTCGGCATGCAGGCGATAGGATATGGTCAAACCCTTTTCGCCGTCACTGAAAACGGTTTTGGCAAGAGAACATCCATCGATGAATATCCCGTGCATAAACGCGGCGGAAAAGGGGTTATTACCATCAAGACCACCCAACGAAACGGAATGGTGGTGGGCATATTAGAGGTTCATGATGAACAGGATATCATGCTGGTAACCGATCGTGGTAAGATTATTCGTATGCCGGTAAAGAATATCTCGGTCATCAGCCGTAATACCCAGGGTGTCAAGCTCATTGATATGGAACCTGGCGAACGGGTGGTGAGCGCCGCCTGTCTTGCCGAAGAGGAAGACCCTGCCGGAGAGAGTGATGAATCCTAAAGAGCTCGATATGAACCATATGAAAATCGGCGTGGTTGGTGCCGGAAGTTGGGGCACCGCGTTGGCCAATTTGCTGGCCGTCAAAGGGTATCGCATCGACTGGTGGGTGTTTGAACAAGACCTTACCCGGAAACTCGTCGAGACACGGGAAAATGAGTTTTTTTTACCAGGGATACCTCTTTCGGAAAATTTAAACCCGACCAATCATCTTGAAGCGGCTGTCGCCGGTAAAGATCTGGTCCTCGTTGTGGTGCCGTCTCACGTCATGCGCACCGTCACAGGGCGGATGGGGCCCCATATCGGAGATGATACGATTCTGGTGTCGGCCAGCAAGGGTATTGAAAATGAGACCCAGTTGACCATGTCCGGTGTGATCAATGAATCTTTGGGCGGTATCAGCGATACCCGCTTTGCGGTATTGTCCGGCCCGAGTTTTGCGCGGGAGGTGGCCATGGGACTGCCCACAGCCGTTACGGCGGCCTCCAGAGAGCCGAAGATAGCCCAAGTCGTACAACATGTGTTTGCCACACCGGTCTTTCGTGTATATACCAATGTAGATGTCATCGGGGTGGAACTGGGCGGATCGGTGAAAAATGTCATTGCCATTGCTGCGGGCATGATTGACGGACTCAAGTTGGGGCTGAACACACGGGCCGCATTGATTACCCGAGGTATGACGGAAATGCGCCGATTGGGACTGGCCATGGGCGCTCAGCCGCGCACCTTTACCGGCCTGGCCGGGTTCGGAGATCTGGTGTTGACGTGTACGGGTGATGTGAGCCGTAATCATACCGTTGGAAAAAAAATTGGCCAGGGTATGAAACTCAAACAGGTCCTGGCCGATATGCGCATGGTGGCTGAAGGTGTTAAAACCGCTCGAAGTCTCTATAATTTGTCCAGGCGCCTCGACGTGGAAATGCCTATTGCGCACGCCATCTATTATATTCTGCACGAAGATCTGGATCCCAAAGATGCGGTACATCAACTTATGACACGTGATCTTAAGAATGAACTGGACGATGAGTAACCAAACCCAAAAACGTCCCGATTGTTACGCTGATCTGGAAAAAGTTTTTCCGCTGCGTGAGGATGGTTTCCGCGTTTCACCTGTTGAGTGCCTGCAGTGCGCTGATAAAACACAGTGCCTTAGAGCGGCTATGGGCGAAACCAGCGGGTTCAGTGTGCGCGAGGAGATGATCGATCGGGCCTATCGTGGCGGGGTGATTGGTTTTTTTCAACGCTGGTCTCAAAAAAAAACGATCCACCATTTGAAAAATCGAAAATAGTAATGTGACGCTGCATCGGTGGAAGTTGGTTGAATTCAAATCGGGGGTTAAAGGGCAGGGCAAGCTATAAATGCCGCCACCCTTCGACCAAAAAGATTGGGGAAGAAGCTATGACAAAGATGACTGTTGAAGATATTTCAATTCAAGGCAAGCGTGTCCTGATGCGGGTTGATTTTAACGTGCCTGTCGAGCAGGGGCGGGTCGCCAATGACAAGAGAATCCGCGCGGCCCTGCCCACGATTCGTTACATTACGGAAAAGGGCGGCAAACTGATTCTTATGTCCCACCTCGGACGGCCCAAAGGTAAACGTAATCCAAAGATGTCTCTCAAACCCTGTGTTGAAGTGCTTTCCAAACATTTGGAGCAACCCGTCGCCTTTGCACAAGAGTGTATTGGCGAGGTAGCGGCAACTGCGGTGGATCAGCTTTCCCCGGGCCAGGTGCTGCTTCTGGAAAATTTGCGCTTTCATGAAGCCGAGACACACAATGAGGAGTCGTTTGCCAGCTCTTTGGCGGCCTTGGCGGATATCTATGTGAATGATGCTTTTGGTACCGCCCATCGCGCCCATGCTTCCACCGAGGGGGTGACCCATTTTATCCAGCCTGCAGTGGCCGGTTTTTTAATCATGAAGGAGCTGGACTACCTGGGCGGATTGAACCAGAATCCGGAAAGACCTTTTGTAGCCATTTTGGGCGGCGCCAAAATATCCGGGAAAATAGATGTGATTCAGCAGTTGTTGCCGAAAGTCGACCGCTTGCTGATCGGCGGCGGCATGGCATATACTTTTTTGAACGCCCAGGGTTTATCGGTGGGGCGCAGTTTATTGGAGAGAGATAAAGTGGCACTGGCCAAAACGCTGTTGGCCGGTGCCGGAGGAAAAATCGTGTTGCCGGTGGATTGCATGGGCAGCTCGGATAGTGATTTTGACAACTTACGGGCAGGCAACCTGGAGCCGTTTGATGTGGATCACATCCCCGATGCCGTTGCCGGACTGGACATTGGACCCAAATCCATTGGCCTTTTCAAGTCGGCCTTGGAAAATGCAAAAACGATTGTCTGGAACGGCCCCATGGGGGTATTCGAAATTGAGGAGACGGCCACCGGCACATTTGAAATTGCCAAACTGTTGGCGCAGCTCGGTTCCCAGGGCGCCAAAACGGTAATTGGAGGAGGGGATTCGGCGGCAGCCGCTGAAAAGGCCGGCGTTGCGGAAAAAATTTCCCATATTTCAACCGGCGGTGGCGCTTCTCTCGAGTTTTTAGAGGGCAAAGTATTACCTGGAATCGCGGCCTTAAGCGATCGGCCGGATTCAACCCCATAGTTGCATAAATAAAGCTGGCAATTTGCAGCGATAGGGTCAACATTATATAAGCTTTCTCGCGGCAGTTCCCATCGCAAGGTTCACCATTGCGCTGTAAAACTGAAAATATACGGTAAATATCGGGAGAGGCTTTTGTCCAAGGGTAAGTTCATGGGGGTAAAGAAGCTCGTTTCCCGTCTGTGGCTGTGGATGTTGTGCGGATTGTGCATCTGCATCTTTACCGCTTTTTGGTTTCGCGAACCCCTTGAACCTGTAATCACACAGCTGTACGAGTTGTTGACTGATCGGGAGAGTGTCACAGCTTACGTTGAATCTTTTGGCAACGCCGCACCTGTGGTGTTCATGGCCATACAGATTTTTCAAGTTATCCTTGCTCCCATCCCCGGAGAGGCGACCGGATTCATCGGAGGCTATCTTTTTGGCGCTCTCGCGGGCTGTTTCTATTCCACTGTGGCGTTGACCATAGGTTCCTGGGTTAATTTTTGCATCGGGCGTTTATTGGGAAAGCATTGGGTTCGCCGGGTCGTTCCCCAGACTAAAATAAAAAAATATGACCACCTTGTACGCCATCAGGGAATTCTAGTGGTGTTTGTATTATTTCTCTTCCCCGGTTTTCCCAAAGATTATCTGTGTCTGATTTTGGGGCTCAGCACCATACCCATGCGGGTATTTCTTCTCATGGCCTTAGTGGGGCGTATCCCCGGTACATTGATGTTGAGTCTGCAAGGGGCCTTGGTCTTCGAGAAAAACTATTTTATCTTTGTTGTGATCGTCCTGATTAATTTGGTCATGGTGTATATCGGGTATCGCTGTCGTGAAGGAATTTACAGATGGGTCGAAAAAATAAATGGTCCCCGCCCCGGCAACAATTGACGAAGATGAGCAATAGTGGTAAGGCTTCAATATCGCGTAAGATAAGTCCTTGGCAACTATTACCGGGCCATGCAATTGCAGGCTAAAACACCGGGGGAGAATCGATTGGCCTTCTGGAGTGTCCGAGAAGAGCTTAGTCAGGTAAACCGTCTGCGACGTTCCTACTACGAAATGTTGCGGGATGAGCTGGACCAGTTTATTCTGGAGTATGCCCTGGTGGATTCATACCAGCGGTTTATGGACAGCAAGACGCCCTATCCGTTTGTCGCAAGGCGGGAACTCAAACCCAGGGCCCGTATTCCAGGCCTTGAACATGAGAATCATAATACCTTTCTGGTTATTTTTGTCGAAGATACCATTCCGGCAAATTATAAAAAGTATATCCGGTTTTTTAATGTTAACAAAACCACCAAAACCAATCTGCTGCAAGCCAAAGCCATACCCTTGCCAGAGGATTTCGACCGCAACCAAAAATATGTGGAGTCCGCGCAATTTTTCAACTTTTTGAAGGTTCTACTGCCGGTTGATTATGCACTGTTGGTCCAAAGAGATCCGGCCAGCCGTTCGAAAAACCGATATAGCCTGTCGCACTTTCACGTAAGGGTCGACTGGCCGATTACGGAAGCTGCAGAGAATCTGGCGCAAAGCCTTCGCTACATATCAAAAGACCTTTATGAAAAGGGCGACAAATACGCCGAGATCCTTCAAAAGAAATTTTTCGAGTATTATGGTTTGCCTGTCATGGTTGGAGGACGGCGAACAGCCGCCATTGTTGCAGCGCAGTATTTGAAGCGTATCCCCTGCATCTCTACTGTATATGTGAGCAGCAGTGAGGCGCGTGCGCTTATTCGGATATCTGAAAGGGGTGTCTCCAAAACTATTTTAAGGCGTTTCAGCGAGGATGAGATGCATCAAATCGCCGAAGCCAACAACCTGATCCCTAGAACCTTTAAAAAGAACTATGTCGTTGCCAGACATCGCAAAAAGGGACTCTGTCTTTTCCAGGTAACTTATGCCTACACCAATCACGCCAGAACACCGGACGACGGAAAATTGCGTGAGATCAAACCGGATGTGAATTGGTTGACCATTGGGCAGGAACATATTCTTCCAAAGCCGGGTGTGAAAAAGTATCCGCCGTTAGCAATAAACCTCGTCTACTCCTAGTTGGAAACGCCCCAGGGCCCCAGCTCCCGCGTTGCCAAGGGATCGCAGTAGTTTACTACGGCTCTTCACCCTTGGACGCCTTGGATCTGGGGCCCTGGGGCGTTTCCAACGGCTCATCGGTAAGGGTTTGTCGCAGTGCTCCATTTTTCGTGTTGCCAAGGGATCGCAGTAGTTTACTCCGGCTTCACCCTTGGACGCCTTGGATCTGGGGCCCTGGGGCGTTTCCAACGGCTCATCGGTAAGGGCTTGCCGTGGTGCCCCATTTAGCTATCGCGTTACTACCGGATCGCAGCAGTTTACTACTGCTAATGTCAGATGCTCGACAAACCTATCATGAAGTGGCCTTTAAAGCGTCCGCTTTCATTTTTGGTGATGTGTTTGATTTTCGTTTTCAGGTTTTCGTGGGCGCCTTTGCTGTCAGCGAGATAGTAGGTCATCTCGATGGTGTCGCCGACCTTGAGGTGTTTAAGAACTTCGGAATCCTCTTTCACCAGGATACACATCCCTTTGGATGATATGTTCCAAAGCTTGAACTGGTAAAATGCGGCCAGGCCGGTTGTTTTAAATTGTACGCTGTAATACCGGTGATCCATCGTACGCGTTTCGGATCTTCTTTCAGGCGTGTCCCTAACCAAGTCATCTTTTTCCATTGCGCTCACCCTGCTGACCATTGTATCTATGGTTTTTCACAATCTCGATTATGTGCTGAAATAACGTATAATCAGATAGATATCATTTAAACCATGGAATATGACTTGTCAATGATACGATAAATCGATATTCATATATAAACTTGAGGTCGATACGAAATGCCGTAGACCCGATGATGGGGTCATTGCCATGCCACATTTAGCAGGAGAACTCATTTATGGACTTTGTCAAGAAAGAGTGGAAAACCATTGGTTTTATGATCTGTTTGATTGGTATCATTGTCTATCTGTTCGGCATCAATTCTCAACTTAGAGACCTTCAATCGCAAAACACAAAAATCATTTCAACCTTTGGATCCATTGAGAGCGTGACTATTAGCTCTGATTCCAGTCTTGGTGAAATAATCAAAAAAGTAGATAAAATTGAAAATAATGTCTCCTACATTGTAAAGAAAGTTCGGAGGCGGAATTAGCGGATGGAGCACATGACAATTCAGTTGACGGGCTATCAGCGCAAGTTTTTAAGAGGGCTGGCCCACCCTCTCAAGCCCGTCGTTCTGATCGGCAGCAGAGGATTCACCCAAGCCATCGCTTCAGCACTGGATGAGGCGTTGACCACCCATGAATTGGTGAAGGTGAAGTTTAACGACAATAAGGAAAAAGATTTCAAGCACAAGACCACAGCGGCATTGGAGCGTGCCACAGGTTCGGTTGTGGTGGGCGAGATCGGGCATACCGCTATTTTTTACCGTCCCCATCCGGAACCCGAAAAGAGAAAAATATCCCTTTCCGTGCAATAGTGACCTGTTTTTGGTTCAAACCCTGAATCCGGGCCGCCCCGCGCTCTGTGGGGGCGCTATCTTAAAGCCTGCATTGCTGGCGGGGCGGATCAATCGGCACGCTTGCGCTTGACGAGTATGGGAACAGCCTCTGGCTGATTGGCGTTTTGTATCTCTCCGGTTTTGGGATGGATGTAAATTTGACGGACATCATCCGGAATGTCGAAATAGTGTTGAGGTTGACCGGCCAAGGCTGCCTCCATGAACTCTATCCAAATGGGCAACGCGGCCCGGGCACCTGTTTCTTTAGGGCCCAATGTCGAAGCGTCATCATTGCCCACCCAGACGCCAACTGCGATGGACGGCGCATATCCAATAAACAGGGCATCCTTATAATCGTTGGTGGTGCCCGTTTTGCCCGCTACAGGTCCCGGTAATATGTTTGCTTTCCGGCCGGTGCCGTTTTGTATCACAGCTTCCAACATATTGGTGATAATGGCAGCTCCGGTTCGCGACATGGCGATGCGTTTTTTGGGCTTTGCTTTCCAGATCGTTTTACCGGAATCATTCACAACCGACGTAATCCCATAAGGGGCAATGAAGATTCCTTGATTGGCAAAGGCCGCATAGGATGCCGTGAGCTCGAGCAGGGAAACTTCCGAGGTGCCCAGCGCCAGAGAAAGGTTTGGCGCCAAACGCGATTGCATCCCCAATGCCTGTCCGAACTGGATGACCGAGGACGGCCCCAATTGCTCAATCAATCTAACCGCCGGTATATTTTTTGAGTGGGCCAAAGCCCATCGCATCGTGATTTCACCATCATAGCTGTTGGAAAAATTCTCTGGCTGCCACTCCTTATTATGGGAGAAAGTTTGAAAAACAACCGGCGAATCCAGCAGCGTATGGTGTTGATCAAATCCTTGCTCGACGGCCAGCGCATAGACAATGGGTTTAAAAGAGGATCCCGGCTGGCGTTTGGCTATGGTGGCCCGGTTGAAGGTTCCTTGGCGATTGGGATCTCCCCCGATCATGGCCACGATGGCACCCGTTGCGATATCAATGGCAATAAGAGCGGCTTGGGGTGGGGCAGAGGGCGTGATGTGATTGGATTGCATACGGGTGCTTAGTTGCTCCAGACCTCGGGCCACAGCCTCTCGGGCCGTGGTTTGAAGACGGTGGGAAAGGGTTGTGTAAACGGTAAGTCCGTCCCTGTAGAGCTGATCGGCGCCGGCGATGGTTTCCAGAAGTTGCTTGATGTGGTTGATGAAATGGGGCGCATTTTTACGGCTCCCACCCCTTTCGGGGGGTGTATAAGCTTCTGCAGCGGCCGTCCGGTATTGCGAATCGGAGATAGCGCCGGTTGATAGCATTTGTTTTAAAACGATGTTTCGTCGCTTGATCGCCAATTCGGGATTGACCAACGGTGAATAGCGAGAGGGAGCCTTTGGCAGGCCGGCAATCAGAGCACATTGAGATAGGGACAGGTCATCAATCTCTTTGTTAAAGTACACTCGCGCGGCAGAGGCCACACCATAGGCGCCGCTGCCAAAATAGATCTGATTTAAATAGAGTGTTAAAATTTCATCTTTGGTGTATCGGCGCTCTAACTGAAGGGCTAAAACGGCCTCCCTTGATTTGCGTAAAAGTGTTTTGCGGGGTGTCAGAAAGAGGGTTTTAGCCAGCTGTTGTGTGAGGGTACTTGCCCCTTGGGCAAAGCGTCCTTTGCGCAGATTTTGCACCATTGCTCTTAAGATGCCTTTAACAGCGACACCGCTGTGCTCATAAAAACGCCGATCCTCTGTGGTGAGCAGCGCTGTTTTTAAAT
>JASFKE010000066.1:0-11338 GCA_050118795.1 Desulfobacteraceae bacterium
TCACTGATTTTGCTGGCATCCCTGAGTTCATTCAGGGGACAGACAAAGTCATTCCCGGCCATATCCTTCACTTTTACATATACGTTTTCGTTGGTTTCGGTGTTCATGAGCATGATCCTTTCTATCAAATTTTATGAACATTCCAACTATAGTGTAGACACCGTTTGAGGGATCTTCAACTCGCAGTCAGCGTCTTCAGGCCGATTGGATCATCAGAAGTAAAACCCTATCTGATTGTATTAAAATGATATTTGAAAATAGGAAGATGTCGCAAGGTAGGTTTGACCTATTACTAAATGCCTAAAAGACTCTAGCCCTTCCTGCACCCTAAGCTGACCGAATTTTCCCAACGCGTCGATCCACTTTACGAATATAGGCACTTATATCACATTTACGTTCCAGGCCACTGGCCGCCATATAGCGGACTTTGCCATACACCGGCCGTTCGGACCAAGCTCGATCGTGTTTGCCGAAAATCCAGGCCACCCCGGCATAAGAGTTGGGATCGCGTCCATCGAGAAAGTATTTGTTGTTGATAGCAAGCGCCGTTTCAAATGCTTCTTCGGCAGTGGGCGACCACTCCAGGATCTTTTTACCCCAGTACATGCGCATGTAATTGTGCATGAATCCGGTGTATTTCATCTCGCGCATGGCTGCATTCCAGTAAGGATCGTGGGTCCGGGCAGCTTCCAATTCTTCCCGGCGGTAAATCACCGGGCGTCTGTCTTTGGCGTGCTCCGCCAAAGTCTTGTGGGCCCACTCCGGAAGGCAGCTGTAGCGGTCGTAGTCCCTTGTGTAGTAGACGAAATTGAGGGCCAGTTCGCGTCTTACGATCAACTCTTCCAGATAGGCTTCGCGGTCGATTTTTTCTCCTTGTTCGGCTTGGCTTACCTGCAGTGCCACATAAACAGGAGAGATCTGGCCGAAGTGCAGGTAGGGACTCATATGGGAGATGTCATCTGTTTGGGGCTGGTTGCTGTGGGCGTCGTAATTGGCCAGATGGTTGCGAATAAATCGGCGCAGTCGCTTTTTGGCCTCTTGGCAGCCGCCTTTGAACAACGCCGACACCGGCGGCACTTTGCGGTCGATTTCGAGACCTGTCAGAATCGCGTCAATATCCTTCAGATCCTCTCCGCCGATCCCAAGGTTCAAACAAGCGCACTTGGGTTTCACACCCCTGTGCCGCTTAAGATAGTCGTCCAGATGCTTTTGAATTCTCGGCCGAAGGGTTCGGGCGGCATACTCGGGCTTTGTGGATGCCACGGCGACCGGCACGACTGCATCACCCTCCACCGCCAGCACACGGCATTTGGCCTGGGCTGCAACTTGCCGGCGCCAAAGGCGCTGGTGACGCGTATAACCGACGTCGCAAACGATCATGGCCGCTCGGCGTCCCAGCTTGAGAGCCACCTCCGGGGGATCGCCCCGGCGTACGATCAAGCGGATGCCTTTACGATGCAAAGCGGATTGGGCATCCTTCAGTCCTTCCAGCATGAAGCGATAGTGCCGTAAATTGGCTTCAGGATAAGCGTCGGTCAGACCAAAGGCAACGAAAATTGGAAGTCCGAGGCGGTTGGCTTCATGGATGGCCGCGTCAAGGGCCGGGTTTTGCTCGGCCCGTTGCGATTGCTGCATCCAGTAAAGAACATAGTCTCCAGCGATGGTTTTTCGATCGTTGATCGTCTCTGCCCGTGTTTGGTTGATGACCATCGATTCTCCTGAAAATAAAAAACACCATCTGTTTACGACGTTTCCTTTTCAACCCGGCCCGACGCCCGCTTAGGGACACACCTGGGAGTATATCAAACCATTGGGAAATAATTCAATGACTATGATTTTATGCAACTATGGGGTATAGACTATGACAGGTGAGATGGTCCACAACACCGACTCTGGCATATTCAGATCTACATAAACTATAAGATTCAGATGTCGGCAAAGAAAATAATGTAAATTTTTTTCGAATTGTAAACACTTGATAGAATAAAATAAACACAAAATATCCACAATATAAAACATACTGACCGGTCAGAATTTTATTGACAAGATCCCCACGCCTTCATATGGTCAGCCCAAATAGTACTACAAGCCGGGCATCGGCCGCAAAGGCTAACAAGGCTTGGGAGTATTATAAATCTTGGCATCTGCTATTCAGACTTCGTGGATAGAATGATGTTTTCCGCTTCTGACACAACTTCAACACAACGTACTCTAAATATAACTGAGCCACTTATGGCGATCACGCTTTCCCATAGGTCGGAGATGGCTCCACTGCTGCCGACATAATCAAAATGGCACCGGCATGTCTCCCCTTTTTTTCGGCGGCTATGCCGTAGAGTACCTCAAAGGTGAATAGGTGTATAATACCAGCCCTTTCAAGGTAGTACTTTTATTTTTTCTTTCAAGGAGTATGAAATGATTGCCGCCAAGTTTCCAAACTATTATAGGTGGTGCACAATCCTTGTGCTTATATTATCAGTCGTATTTTTCCAGGGCTGCAGCAATACTGAGTCGCCGGGCGACAGTTCAGTTGGGGAGGATGTGACAGAAATTGTAGAAGAAGAAACTGATTCAGAAAACGATGAAGCAGCTGGGTCGGAAGTCGATGAGACAACTGGATCGGAGGATGATGAGACAGCTGGGTCGGAAGACGATGAGCCAGCTGGGTCGGAGGGCGATGAGCCAGCTGGGTCGGAGGATAATAAGACACCTGGGTCGGAAGACGATGAAACAGCTGGGTCGGAGGACGGTGAGCCAGCTGGGTCGGAAGACGATGAGGCAACTGGATCAGAGGATGATGATACAGCTGGGTCGGAAGACGACGAGGCAACTGGATCGGAAGACGACGAGACAACTGGCTCGGAAGACGATGAAACAGCTGGCTCGGAAGACGATGAAACTGATGACGATGAAGAGGCCAATGGAAACTTGGGCGTTCCCAACCCCATGCCTGTGATCTCCAATGACGTTCCTGCCTATACCAACTCCGGTGCGACAACCCGACCCAACAACGGTATTTATGAAGACTATTGCTGGGTGAGTGCCGCCGATCTGCCGGTATGGTTGGCCTATGACCTGTCCACTGTCCCTGGTGAACAACGGGGACGGGTACTGGTCCACTGGATCAATGACACATATGCTTATTTTGAGGGGGTGACCCGCTCTCCGGGGGTTTATACCATTGATGCCCATGCTTCCGATGGTGGGACGACGCCACCTGCCGCAGATGACCCAGGGTGGGTGACACTGGCAGCCGTAACAGAAGATGACCCGAACATCTATCATTCGAGGCAACATGTCGTCAATATGACGTACGGCGATACGGTTTACAACTGGATCAGGCTGCATGTGACACAGCTATGCGGGGCGACGGAAAGTCTGAATATCAATATGGACGTCCATGACGCCCATCTCGGATATGAAGACAGCTGGTTTTTTGCAGGGGATTCCATCACGGCAGCAGCCATGCGCCAGCATGAAAACGGCGGGACCAACTTTGCCCAGACAGTAAACGAGACCCTTCCCGGCTATTTTCCGGCCCAGGAGAATGCCGGCAGGGGGAATTGGACAACCATCGACGCGGCGCCGTATATTCCCCAATGGCTTGAAGACTTCCCCGGGCGATATGTTGCGCTCAGTTACGGCACCAATGACTGCAACGGGGGGGGCGTGACGGTCGAAACCTTTTATGACCAATATGAAAGCATGGTCCAGAGTGTCCTCGCTGCAGGGAAAGTACCCATTATCCCCACCATTGCCTGGTACAACATCTCCACCAATGCGAGCCTCCCTTCATTCAACCAAGCGCTTGAAACACTCAAAACAGCCTATCCCCAGATACTCGATGGCCCCGACCTGTACACCTACTTTTATAATCACCCGGATCTTATCAGTGCCGACAATCTGCACCCCAGTGCAGAAGGGCGACTGGAATACCGGCGTCTGTGGGCCGAGAAAATGGTTGAAATCGTCTATGACGGCGAACCGGCGGATCCGGACACCCAGGCACCCACCGCTCCGGATGGTTTGGCCGCCATAACCCTGGAATACGACAGGGTCGGCATCGCATGGGATGCGTCCACGGATAACACAGGGGTGACAGGGTATATCATCTATAGAGATGCCGCCGAGGTTGGAAGATCATATCTGACGAGTTATACCGATACCGGGCTCGACCCCGAAACCACTTACTCGTATACGGTCCGGGCCATCGATATCGCCTCAAACCGAAGCGACATGTCCGCATCCCTCATGGTCACCACGGATGTTCTTCCGCCGCCTTTACCCAGGATAACCGTAAATGGCACAGAGCTCCAGGCGGACGCATCCCCTATCTATATGTGCGGCGCAAACACCCCATGGGACAGGCACAATGGCACGTGGAACAATTTTGGGGGCGCATATGATCAAGATTGGTGGGATGATCATTACAGCCGCTTCAACGCCAACGGGCTCAACTCTTCGAGGGTATGGATCACCTGTTCGGGAGAAGTCGGCATCATCATTGATGAAACAGGGCATGTATCAGGCGCAACGGACCAACACTGGCAAGACCTTGACAGTTTTTTTGAAATTGCCCAGAATAGACGGGTTTATATCATGGCGACCCTCATATCATTTGACCATTTCAGTGATGCCTATACGACATATGAGAGATGGCGTAACTGGATTGCCAGTGATGACAACATCGATTCATACATCGAAAACTATCTCATTCCTTTCGTTGAAAGATATGGGGATTATACGGCATTGTGGTCCATTGACCTGATTAATGAACCGGACTGGGCAACGGATACGGAGGCGGGAACCATAGACTGGGCCAGATTTCAAAATTTTTTCGCCAAGGCCGCCAAGGCAATTCATGACAACAGCGACGTACTGGTTACCGTTGGGACAGCCGTCATCAAGTACAACAGCGAGACCACCCCCGGGGCTGTTGGCAATATGGTAAGCGACACCGCCCTCCAGGCGCAGCTCAATGATCCTGGGGCCAGGCTCGACTTCTGGTCTCCCCACTGGTATGACTGGATGGATCCTTACTGGGACACGCCAATGTATGTCACCCCGGCAGCGTTTCACCTTGACAATTCCAGGCCGGCTGTTTTGGGAGAAACGCCGGCCACGGGGACCGATGGCAATACGTTGGAACAAGATATTGAATCGGCCTACACCAATGGATGGGCCGGGATACTGCCCTGGACATCCAATGGTGTGGACAACCACGGCGGGTGGGAGGAAGTCAGTACCGCTGCAGGCGCGTTTGTGGAGGATCATTTTTCCGCGGTTTTCCCGGACCGGTCCGAGTAAATATCTTTTTTGCTTTTAACGTATCAAATTTCAGAACTCAGATGATAATGCATTCATAACGGCTATCTCACCAATTGCATGCTGTATAATATATTGTATTCATATACATATTGACACACAAGCGCGGACTGGCATACTCAACGTCACAAAAAGCAGTTTCTTATCTTTTTATCTTTCCTGGGGCATGGTATCCGCAACAGCCAAGTTTTTGGTAAAGGTTACCAGGCGGCTGCATAACTGGGCCTTGAACTTCATTTTTTTATCAGGAACTAAGAATATGAAACAGTTGGGATCGCTGGTTTTATCATTATGCACGGCTGTTACTCTGCTATTGGCATGCAGTTTACAACCGCAAAAGCCTGATAATCTGAAACTAGGGGGATTACGATTATACCAAGCAATACATAAGCTGGCTGATCAAGGAAAAAAATGGCCGAGCTGGAGATCGTCGGTCTGAGTATTTCGATAGTGGATGATCAGCGGCTGGTCTGGGCGGAGGGCTTTGGCTGGGCGGATGAGCAACAGGGGATCAAAGCGACGCCTGAAACCGTTTATCGCGCTGGATCCATCACTAAGCTCTTTACGGCCACCGCTGCCATCCAGCTGGCCGAAAGGGGAAAGCTGGATATCGATCAACCACTTGAGCGCTATTTGCCAGGGTTTTCCATAAAAAGCCGCTTCCAGGGGGAAGATCCGATCACCCCGCGTAACATCATGACCCATCATTCCGGGCAGCCGACGGACTACCTGCATGGTATGTGGGCGAAAAGGGCTGACTCGTTTACTGATCGGGTGTTGCCCCCGCTGGCTGAAGATCTGCAGTCCCTACCTGGCTATTATTCGACCCCTTTCGGGACGGTACGGATTACGCAGGCTGGCAACAGATTCAAAGTCCAAGTGGGTGGTGAAAAATGATTTCACTCATTCAGATCGGTATTTATCCTTTCTTGATCCAGCAAACGTCCCAGCTCTCCAACCGCATAGAGGGGTAAAGAGAGCAATAAAAAGGCGACCTCTTGGTGTTGCCTCCCAACCGGAACCTGATATGTTACCTGCTGTCGATTGGGCGGATTTGTATCGAACCTGACAGCTTTTAATGATTTTCCGGATGCAGCGAACTGGTGAAGCGAACGCAATGTCCCGCTTCGACCGGCCTTGACCTCTACAGGAAAAATATCAGGGCCGCAAGAAACCACGTAATCCACTTCGGCATTGGACCAGCGCCCCTCCCTCAGCCAGTAAACAAGTTGCGGGGCAGTCAAACCCCGATCTGAATACGCCAGATGCTGCCCGATAAACTGTTCAGCCATAGCGCCTTTATTTACAAGTTTCACATCATCCACTCGATTCAAATCCAGCCAGTTCAGTCCGCACATATGATTCATCAGACCGATATCCAAAAACAGAAGCTTGTAGACAAACTGATTAATGTCGGCCGAAAGTGGAACGCCCGAGCAAGGGCCGGCAAAAACACGAATGCAAACCCGGGCCTTTTCCAGTAACTCAATCGCATCTTTGATATCACGGGAACGATCTTCTCTGGAAAAGTTAACATACTTGACTTTTTTACCGATCTGGCGGGGAATCATACGATATGTCCGCTGCAAACGGGCCAGTTCCCTGCGCTGGGCATATTTGGCGAAGTCGTCTTCATAGGTACTGACAATCGTGCGATGGACGGAAGATACCTCTTCCAGTGAACCACTTTCCCGGAACGCGAGAACAGCCTCCGGCATCCCCCCGACGAACAGAAACTGCCGCTGACGTTTCAGCAACTTCTGGTGGGCTGCCACCGGTAAAGCCGTGCTAAAATCAAGGCGATGGAGATACGGGCACAAAGACGGCTCAACAGCTTGCAAAAATTCCCAAAATGTCATTGGTCCGAGGTGATGATACTCAATACGCCCTACCGGCATGGAAAAACGATGGTCGGCAAGCGTGAACTCCAGCAAAGAGCCGGCCGCCATAATAGGCAGGTCTGGAAGATCCTCATAGAGATAACGAAGCGCCGGCATGGCCGCCGGCGTGGCCTGGATCTCGTCGAGAAAAAGAATGCTCCCCGGCTTGGTGATCGAACGGCCCAGCAAGGCCTCCAGTTCACCGCGAATGGCTGCTGTGTCCAACGTCGAAAAAACAGTGTCCAGGTCCGGATGCCTTTCAAGGTTGATTTCATTCAATATCAGCTTCTGCTGATCGGCAAACCGTCTTACCAGGGTTGACTTTCCAACCTGCCTGGCTCCCCTGAGGACAAGAGGTTTTCTGTGTTTTGATCGGAGCCATTGGATTAGATACCGCTCAGCCAAACGTTTCATATTGCACCCTTTTTTAGCCAAAAAATATCCAAAATAGGGTGTAATGTCAAATATAATGTGGCAATAAATGGGCGCAATCTATATTGTAGAAAACCCGGAACCCCGACTTGCCCCAACTCAATGATGCTCGCCACCATTTTAAACGGAACTTAATTTCCGTTTCAACCCGGCCCGACGCCCCTTTAGGCAGACACCTGGAAGCGTATAAAACCATTGGGCAATAATTCTATGCAAGAGGCCGCCACATGCCTGCCGTCATCCGCCTTTGGCAGTGGTAGCTTTTGGCTATCATTAGGCTATAAGGCTACACTCGTTGCGTGCCAGATATGGCTGGCTAATTTAGACTATGACGGGTTGAAGAAAATCGGCCCATTGAAAAAAACCGCAGCTTAGGGCTGTTCTGATGGGATGGAGATATGACAATATTTGAATTATTGCCCCGGAAGGTGAAAATGAAAGTTTCGTTACCTACATGGTCTATCATACCAATATGCGGATTGCTATTGACGGGTTGCCAATCCTTCAAGCCTATCGAGACTGTTTCTCATGTAGACATTGAAAGGTTCATGGGCAGTTGGTTTGTCATTGCCAATATACCGACATTTATCGAAAAGGATGCATATAATGCTGTGGAAAGTTACCGCCTTGACGATGACGGCACCATCGCCACGACATTTACATTCAACAAAGGCGGTTTTGACGGCCCAGAAAAAAAATATACACCCCGGGGATTCATCCGCGATCCAGGTTCCAATGCCGTTTGGGGGATGCAGTTTGTATGGCCCTTTAAAGCGGAATATCGGATTGTCTATCTCGATGCGGATTACAACACCACCGTGATTGGCCGCACAAAGCGCGACTATGTGTGGGTCATGGCCAGGTCACGCACCATCGGCGATGACCAGTATAATGAAATTCTGAATTTTCTGGCGTCCCAAGGATATGACATCCATAAGATCCAGCGCGTTCCCCAAATACCGGGTACAGCAGATTCCGCAGACAATAATCGTTTAGGGCGCCGGAAGAACCTCCGGCCTCTTGAAAAGACTAATCGATGAAAACGTATATAAATAGAGGAGCAATAAATGAAAACCCAGCTTAAGGTGACCATTTGGTACGTTCTTATTGGTGTGTGGATTGTGCTGATCCTGCACAGCTTTCTGGCATCGGCTTTTGCCGTAAAGACCATTGCCTACAGCGAATTTCTACAACGGGTGAAAGAGGGGCGCGTTTCGGAGGTTGCCATTTCGGACAACCAGATAGAGGGGCGCATGCGTCCCACGGACGGCGCAGCAGACGAGGGGGAGTTGTTTAGAACGCTGCGCGTTGACCAAGATATTTCGGATCTCTTGTCCGGCAATGACGTGAAATACACAGGGCGCATCGAATCCAATTTCTTCGGGAACCTGCTTTCGTGGATGATTCCACTGATGCTCTTTGTTGGTGTCTGGTTTTTTCTGATGAGCCGGATGCAGAACCGCCAGGCCGGCTTCATGTCCATTGGAAAGAGTAAAGCACGGGTTTATCTCCAAGATGATATCGATGTGCGTTTTAAGGATGCGGCCGGTGTGGATGAAGCCAAACAGGAGCTTGAAGAGGTCATCGATTTCCTCAAATCGCCCCAGCGCTATACCCGCATCGGCGGTAAGATACCCCGCGGTATTCTCCTCGTAGGGCCTCCGGGAACAGGCAAGACCCTGTTGGCCAAGGCGGTGGCCGGTGAAGGAGAGGTGCCGTTTTTCAGCCTCAGCGGCTCCGAATTTGTAGAGTTGTTCGTTGGTATGGGGGCAGCCCGGGTTAGGGACCTCTTTAAACAAGCCAAGGAGAAAGCGCCCGCCATCATCTTTATCGATGAGTTGGACGCCCTGGGCAAAGCGCGCGGCAATTCCGTCATGGGCGGGCAGGATGAACGCGAGCAGACTTTGAATCAAATTCTGGTGGAAATGGATGGTTTCGAAGCCAATTTGGGGGTGATTCTCATGGCGGCTACCAACCGCCCGGAGATTTTAGACCCGGCCCTGCTGAGGCCCGGTCGATTTGACCGGCAGATTTTAGTTGATCGTCCCGATAAGAAAGGGCGCAAGGATATACTCAAAATCTACCTTGACGGTGTTGCCTCGGATGAATCGGTGGATATCGACAATATTGCTGCTATGACTTCCGGCATGGTGGGCGCAGACCTGGCGAACCTGGTAAACGAAGCGGCCCTGCTGGCCGTCCGGCGATCCAAAGAGGCCGTCAGTATGGATGAGATCAAAGAGGCCGTAGAACGTGTTGTTGCCGGTTTAGAGAAGAAAAACCGGATCATTACCCAGGAAGAGAAAGAGATTGTCGCCTACCATGAGATGGGGCACGCCATCACCGCCATGGCATTGGAAAACAGCGACCCGGTGCAGAAAATCTCCATCGTGCCCCGGGGAATCTCTGCATTGGGGTATACCGTGCAGGCGCCCACGGAAGAACGTTTTTTAATGCGCCGCAAAGAGCTGCTCAACCGTATCACCACATTGATGGGGGGGCGTGCTGCGGAAAAAATCATCTTCGGCGATATCTCCACCGGCGCCCAAAATGACCTCATGCAGGCCACCGAGATTGCCCGCAGCATGGTCGAATCCTACGGTATGAGCACTAAAGTCGGCCAGGTATATATGGCGCCGAGGCGTCAGGCCCAATTTCTCAACCCCTTCCCCGGCACCGGACCTGCACACAGCAATAAGACCGCCGAAGGAATCGATGAAGAGATACGACGCATCATCGATGAACAGTACCATCGCGCTATTTTCATACTGAAACAAAACGCGCAGGTTTTGGAAGAGTATACCCGGCAGCTATTGAAGAGCGAGGTGATAGAAGGCAAAGCCATTGAACTGTTGGCCAAGTCCGTCAAGCCCATAGACCTCGAGGGGCAGGCAAAAGCGGCTTGACCCTAATATCTTTATGGCTCGGATTGTTTGGATAACCGATTGCGAATATAGAGCCAGTCCTCAATGGCCGTGATGGCTTTGGTCAAATGGTAGCGGCCGTCTTCGAACACACCGTAGTCGCCGCCCCCCGCCATTGCGGAGACAAACCGAATGTTGTTGCTGTACAACAGCCAGGAGTCGCTCCATCGGCGCTCGATATATTCATCGAACAGCGAGCCCCCACCGGTCATATCCTGGGCATAACCCTTCTCCCAGATGGCGGTCATCAGTTGGGTGGCAGTCATAACCGCAAGGTTGGAGCTGTTGATGGTATTGTCCAGACGTTGAAAATAGCCTTTAACCCATGAACTGTCGTGACAGCTCAAGCAGGTACTTTGCATGGCCCCGCGTCTTTGGTCGATCTCCTTTGACGAAATCAGAAAGTCGGTCGCCGGCGTGCCGTCCAGGTCCGTGGGCAGGGGCAAGCCGGATTTGTTGCGGATAATGGTGGTATCGGGCGATTTAGGCTGGGGATGGGCATAGACCAGGCCGAAGATGCGCCACCCCAGGCGGTCGTTCATTTGATGGGTGCGCTGATTGATCACGTCGCCGTCGGTGTTGACGGTCAAGCTGATGTGGCATGTGGCGCAGGTGGGGGCTTGTATATCCTCACCGATGGTCCACGGGACATTGGTGAAATTCCACTGGCTCTGCATTGCGGAGAAAATGTTGCCGTGTTTGCTGGCCGTATAAACCTTAAAGGCCGGCACGTCCGGCCCCACATGGCACTCTTTGCAGGTATAGGGTTTTCTGGCC
>JASFKE010000067.1:0-11238 GCA_050118795.1 Desulfobacteraceae bacterium
CGCTCATACAATTGCTGATGCAAATACCGACGAGATTGGCGCTGAGCGCTCGATAGGGCGGATGCAGGGTTAAAAACAAGGTTCGATGCTTGCTTTCGGCGCGGCCGCCGATAAGATATGCGGCAATTGCCTTGATGGCCGGCTCAGGCAAGGGCAACTTGCCCGGTCGATTGTTTTTGCGATGCCGCAGGCAGACCTGTTCCTTGCCAAAGTTGATATCATCCAATTTAAGCGAACCAATCTCGCACGGACGCAGTCCCAGCATAAAGGCCAAGTGGATTATCGCTGCGGTTCTGAGTTCACTGGCCGTTGTATATCGTAATCTAGCAAACAGTTTTTCGACTTCATCTTTTCGTAAAAACTTAGGCGGCTTGCTTTGCGCAAACAATGGCGGGCCGGTTACCAGCGGCGCCAGATCTTTTGATAATAATCGGCGTTCATAGAACAAGTAACTTAAAAATCCGCGTAAATGCCCACGATAAATGCGGCGGGTAGCGGTTGAAAAACCCTTTAAAAAATCTGCGCAAAAGGCATCAATCTGCTCGATGCGCAAATCTTGAAGCTTAATGCGGTGTTGTTTAATGTAGTGAGCAAAAGCGCCAAGCACGCGTTGACTTTTCCTGATCGTTGGTTCAGGGGTCTGATGATATTTTCGTCTGTAGCACAAATAGTCCTCAAACACAGTTGGCAAAGGTGTCGATGTTTTTTGCCTGCGTAGCGGCTCTGTAATTTTGCCTTGCTCATAAAGATATCTTGAAAGGCCTGTCACCGCATTGGCAGAGCGCTTTTGTTGGTTGAAGCGTTTAAATGTTGATAAAGTAAAAATTTCACCCCAAAAATATCTTCCGGATTTGGCGAAGGATAAAAATTTGTTCAATTGTGATCTGTATTTTTTTTGGGTACTTTGGCTATACCCATTTGATTCCATCCATAGCAGATACGCTTCAATTGCCTGTTCCAGGGTTGCGACAGTGTTTTCAATGCCTGCCTTTTTGTTTACATCCAACATGGCTACATTCGCTTTAGTGATTTTTCGACAATCCTGTCGATAGTTTCCAGGTTCTTTGCCCGCTTGTAATCTGGTTTTTTCGTTGCCGATAAATTGGATTTTGCTGGCAAGTCCAACACCTGGAAGACGGTTCCGTCAAAAGCAATCAGATCTTTATCGATCAGAGCGTTTCTGGCGTTGATGTATTGGTCAAGATCCAACTGCAGTAAAGTGCAGATGGCATCATAGCTGTAAAAAGAAAGTCCATGACGGTCTGAGACGATCGCCAAAAACAAATAGAGAAGTAATTCTTTTTGCTGCAAAGAGCCTAAAAATCCATCGCAGAGAAAACGGTGAGGGATGAAGCTGAACCCACCATTAATACGCCTGACACGATCAGGATTGATAATTTTCTTCTTTATCATCATGGCAGCCTTTCCGATCAGGGTTAACCATAGCCGCGGCGGGGGAAAGCCCCCACAATCGGGCCACTAACCCCGCAATAATGACAGCTTGGCCCCCTGTTCATATGCAAAATCTTGGTTTTCACGCGCACTATAAATGCCATAGCCCATGAACGCCGGGCTGTGGAAGTAGCATCATCCATGTTTTTTGGTTTATTTTGATTTTCTCTGTGTCTGCGGCGGTTTTCAGCTTCACGGTGGGCCTTTTTGCCCTTTTCGCTCTGGCGATATTTTCTTTGTGCCTTGCTATGGTTTTTAAGTTTTGCCGCGCGACGGCACTCATCACAACAATAGGCCTGTCCCTTCCAGCAACATCTGCATATGCAAAATTGAAAATCACACCATCGACATTGAATCAGAATCAATAGCAACGCCTGGCATACCTCCAGTCTTGCAAACAGCCGGAAGGTACCGTAGGATGGAAGTGTTGTTTGGAGCTTCCGGATGTTTGCGGTAGCTCATGCAAAAAGCCCGAAGGTGCCTCTTCGGGCTTTCCCTTCTATTTTTTGTAATAATCACAGATCGCTGACCAGGGCACAAGAACACGGTTCATCTCAAATATTGCCGAGAATATGGCAAAATTAGTGTAAATCGAGATGTGGGGCAAATAAAAGGAATTAAAATGATTCTTTTATAATCTTTTTGGAATGAGATTGAATTACACGGGTAATGAAATTCGCAACATAATTAAACTCGCAACACAACTTGCCATAGACGCAACTACAGATACACCGGGGATTACAGGCGGTTATATGTAAAATCATTGGACCTCAAAAGCTTGTAATACCCGAATCTATTCCCAGATTAAGCGAAACGAAAGATATGGTTCGATCTATCAAAGGATACAAGAGGCTCCAGATTCTTTTGATATTCAAACCAATTAAAAGTTCAGCGATATTTACCGAACCTTTCCCCCCTCACCATGGCGCTCTAATCCTCAACTTTTATTTGGAACGGCACCGTAGCAGCGCATCCCATTTTGGTCGAAATATGTAATTGCTGCGAACCTTATAGATCGCAACCACATCAGCTTTCTGGCCAGGGAGATAATTAATAATCGATTTGATTGGCTTTTTGATTCTTTTATTCAATGCGCCGAAATGCTCTACATTCCACCATCAATCCGTATCGTTTCCTGCTTGAAATTTTGCATAGACCGGATAATGATCCGACACCTCTTTTGGCTCACAATCAAGTTCAAAGACCTGATCAAAATAAAATACCTTTGCGGTATCTGCGGTGTAATCCTCGTTCGCTGCAAGTGTTGTAATGATTCGATCATAGGTATTCGATGAATCTGCGACAGTGGTGTCGGCATCGTTGCCGATAAGCCATGTAAAGGTGCTGGCCCGAAGGGGAAGGCTGTTGTCGTTTTCATCGTAATAGCGGCCATCTGCATTCAGGTCCCCGACAAGGATAACATCCTGTTCGGAGAAATGCGTACGGGCATCGGCAATGACTGCCGGTAGTGCATTTATCTCCTCGGTCGCCTCGTCGGGATCGGTGTGTATATTGATAATGACAAAATCGAACGGGTTGCCTGTAACTTTGAAGTGACCGATAAACGGCTCTCGATGGAATCGATCTTCGCTATCAGGGTAGGTATAGGAACCCAGCGCTGTAATCGAATCAGATCTGTAGATGAAGGCATACTGCTCCTTGGATGAGGTCCTGCCTAACCTCGGTCCGATGATAAAGTGGTAATCTGTACCCAGGGCGTCAACTGCAACCTCAAGGTCTTTGATAGCATTGCCGGTTTTGTCTCGGATCTCTTGGATTGCAACGATATCAAATCGTGCCACGGTCTCGGCAAGGATCTTCATAACCTCAACTTTGCCTGCCTTGGTTCGCCCGAAAACCTGAATATTGAAGCTCGCAATCGAATTGGTTGCTGACGGGGGTGCGGTTGTTCCCAAATCAGCTTGGTCCTCAGGACAGACGTTGCAGTTTTTTTGCAGACAGGTTTGGGTAAGTGCTGATCTGTCGACACATCTTGTAACGCCATTGACGCAAACAAGGCCGCCACGACGGGAACAGCAACCTCGACAATCGCCACATGCCAATTGAGCGTTGAGGACCGTAACTGCAAAAAACAGCATAACCAAGCGTTTCATAGTTCATACCTCGCATCTTTATATCTTAGTACTTTGGTAGGTTATCGGTGAATCTGTGGCTCAGGTATATTCCAGAAGAACATGACTTGAGATGGGGGGGGTTTTTGGTAGATTATTTTCGATGGTATCATTAGGATTGATGTACCGGTTGATGCTGGTATGCTATAGGCACGATATTGACTCGCCTGACTTTCTTGGGATCAGAATTTACCTGTAACCAGGCAAAGCTGAGATATGTGTTGTTTAACATAGGAAAAGATACACGCATATTGTCACCCTGTTTAAAACGTATATGGATATTCCACAATTGGCAATTAGCATTAATCAGAAATCCAGATTTTTCAACAATTCTGAAGCTTCCACCTCGGTTTGTTACCTCTCTTGTGAGGGATTTTGATAGGTCTTTTCAATCCTGCTCGATGAAATATTGAGCCGGGTTGGTCGGGGCGGGATCGGGATAGGTCCATGCGGCCGGCATCAACCCTGGTACATTTTTAAAGTTATTCTTAACAATGCCATAGCCTCTGCCCGGTCTGGCAATACCAATAAGGTAGAATTGATTCGCGGCAATTTCAAGTATTTGACCCATTAATCGATTCTGAGTGCCTGGATCGCCCGTGGCGACAAGTTGATCGTGGAGGAGCATCTGTTGCTTAGTGATCGCGGGGGGCTCCTCTGCTCGCGGGTCCTTGGGATCAATATACCAATATCCCCAACCGACAGCGTAATTCGATTCGTTAGAGAAAGGAAAATACTCGCGAGGGTCCAGGATAACGTCCAGGCCGCCCGCACTTGCCCACACGACCGCATCGTGCTGGTTTTCGTCTCTGCGTTCGATAAGCGTATTTCGATCTTCTTCTTTGATTTGCATATCAATGCCGACCGCCCGCCAGTGGCCCTGGATGAGCTTCAACGCAGCTACGCTCTCAGTATAGATGTCCGGTGTGACCTCAACAGTGAAGGCAATCGGTTTACCATTCGGCCCCAGACGCAGGCCCTGATCATTGCGTTTGTCTATACCGGCCTGATCCAGATGGTTGTTGGCCAGGGTCTTGTCAAACTCAACATACTGCCTGGCCAGTTGTTCATGATATAGTGGCGACTCAAACAAGGGGGCCACCTGATGGGGTTCGCCCTCGCCGTTGTACGCCTGTTCAATGATTTCCGGCCGGTTGATGGCGTAAGACAGTCCAACGCGAAAATCCTTGTTTTTGAAAATGTTACGCAGCGTTGGATCCGGGTGTGTCATGTTCAGGCTGATCCCCATCACATTAGAAAAGCTGGAGATGGTCGCATAAAAGTGATAGCCTTTCAGATCCATGTTGGCCTGGTATGTGGCCCGGTATTGCGATTGAGATATATTTCGGTTTTGCATGTCAACCGCGCCTTTGAGCGCCATAGTCACCAACTCATCACGGCTCTTGGCAATATGAAAGACTAAACGGTCGATGTAGGGAAGTTGGCTTCCGCGCGGGTCGATCTTCCAGTAGTAGGGATTACGCTCGGCGACGAGTTGGGTAGCTCCTTCGATGTAGCGATTGGTCAGGATCCAGGCGTTGAATGTCGGAAGCTCCGGGTTCTGCCAGCGGCTGGGATGATCTACGGTGCCCACCTGGCCGAATTTGAGTTGAAATAATTCCACCCAATTTGCCACCCCCGCCTCTTTGATTAGCCCAGATATGTTGTCGGGGTTGTATCTGGCGTGGAACTGCTTCAGATAATGGCGAGGGTAACTTGTCGGTTCCGCTCCCCACGGAGATGCCAGATTTTGTAGAAAAAGGCCATTGGGCGCAGCGAATCGGAACACAATGGTGGAATCATCCACCTTCTCTACCTGCACCGGTTCTTTACCACCAGTGAGCCAGACAGGTGAGAAAGGCGTCAGTTCCTTGTTTAAAAATACATCCTCGTACCAGAACATGATGTCGTCGGCCGTAAAGACAGTGCCATCAGACCAACGCATTTTTTGGCGCAGCCGGAAAGTGTAGGTGGTGGCGTCATCACTCACCTCCAAAGATAGAGCCAAGTTGGGGATGGGGCGATTCCATTGTGGGTCCCAGCGCATCAAGTTTTCATATCCAAGGGTGCGAATCAATAGGGCGTGATCTCGGTAACCGTTCATTCCCATGTGCCATACACCGCCATATTTGCCGATCCTCTCAACCGGCTGGATCAGCATAGGGTTTTGCGGCAAACGTTGATTTACCGTCGGCAGTTTACCGGATGCCACCAGCTCAGCCAGTTGAGGCGCTTGCTTGTAGGCCGTATCTGGTATGCTCATTGTGGACACACCTGGTTTCACTTGCTCTGTTGTCTGAACCTCATTGTGCTCCGGAGTGCAGGCGACAATTTTCATTGATAGGAACAAGCCCAGTAATAGGAACGGCATCCATCTTTTTTTCATGACTCCTCCTATTCTAACTTTGCTCAACCCAGAGGCTCCCGGCATATATCTTTATAGATGGATTGCTCTCCATACGCTGCTTCGACTGCCGAAAAGTTTTGTATATCATACTGTAAATTATGTTACAAAATAGCATGTTCATCCATCCTGTGCCACCACTTGAAAATAACAGGAGCTTGATTGATTTCGTCAGCGTCAAGCAATTGTCCATCTGCAGGAGCAACGACCTGAATTAGAGGCGTTAATCGACTGAGAAAACAATCAGGATATGCTGGCCTGGTTAGACACGCTGGGATTGGGCTGCGCCAAAGCGGCCGATCATCCACAAGAGGGTTTGTCATCAGTAACCTTTGCACATTTGTTCATGACAAGTTGCGATCCCAATGAAACTCATTAAGCCAATTAAAATTGAAGATCCATATATGGAATTTGACAGTAGTTTTGAGAATGGTATCTGCATATCTGGTAATAACACTTGAGCTTTTCTGATATAAAATAGTAATGTAAATTTGTTTCTGCACTGAACCGGTTTCAAGAATCTTTATCTATTCGCCCTCAATTGCCCTCTTTGGTTGGCAGATCTGCTTTTAATTCATCAAGTTACCTCTGGTCCTGCGTGTCTATAGGGAAAATGCATGATACATAGCGCATATTTCAGAGGAATTCAGATTATTATAGGGACGGCTAATATGAAAAAAAGATCTGTACCGTTATTGGTTTTTAAAGTCATGTTGGCGACCATTATTTTTTTATATCAGCCTTTGGGCCATGCAGAGGGAAAGTACCGCGTCGTCATCATTCCAAAGATCGTTGGGATCGATTATTATGATGCTGCCAAAAGAGGGATCGATGAGGCCGCCCGCGAACTGCCTGATATGGAGGTGCTCTGGACAGGCCCCACGCAGGATCAGGTGGATAAGCAAATCGATATCATAGAAGGTGTCATACCCTCCCGGCCTGATCTGATAGCGGTAGCCGCCAACGACCCTGTTCGCATCGTTCCTGTTTTAAAAAAAGCCAAAGCCGCCGGCATCCATGTTATGAGCTGGGACGGGGATACTGATTTTCGAGAATTTTTTGTAAACTTGGTCAACTACGATGAGTTTGGCATGCACTTAACAGAGGCCATGGTGGAACAGGTCGGGACTGAAGCTGATATTGCCATTGTTACGACGACTTTTACGGCCCCTAACCAGGTACGTTGGGTTCAATCCATCAAAAAACACGCATACAGCAAATATCCGGGCTTAAAGATCATAGATATCCGACCGGCTACAGAGAGTACGGAACGATCGTATCGCATCGGCCAGCAGTATTTAGCAGAATTTAAAACATTAAAAGGTATCATCGCTCTGGGCGTGCCCAACGTACCGGGCGTCGTAAACGCAGTAGTTGATGCCGGTTTGGGGGGGCAGATTGCCATCGTCGGTAATGCGACACCAAATTTGACGCGCAACTACCTCAAAAAGGGGTACATGAAAAAGGTGCATTTGTGGAATGCGCCGGATCACGGGTATTTGACAGTTTATTGCGCTTTTCGTTTACTTTCTACTGGGTTGAGGCCTGGTCAAAAGTTTAATGCAGGGCGACTGGGAGATCTGGCGCCCCAGCCGGACGACATCAGTATGCAAGTAGCCTTGCCGATATTGGTCTTTACCAAGGAGAATGTAGACCAATACCATTTTTAAAGGCTTTGATTTATGTTAACGGCTCAGGCAAATCAGCAGACATTACCCCATAGTTGCATAAAAAGGGCTGGCCAAGGGCCTTTCGATTATCGGGTATGAAGATAAGTCATAAAATTAATCTGGTCTTGATATCCATACTGATTTTAATGACCATTGCCGTAATTGTGCCGGGTACATTGATCATCAGCAAACTTGCCTATAATTATCAAGATCAAGTGTTAAATTCAGAGCTCCGAAAATCGCGTCAAGTAGTTACAGAAACTTTGAACCGTTCAGGTTTACAAGCCGCGGTGCGGGCTGCCCGCGAACTGCAAGCCGATCTTAAGCATGCGCCGCTTAATATGAAAACCGCTAAAGTATTTATCTTTGAGGCACCTGATCGGGTCGTTTTTCATATAGATTACAAATTGGGTGAAAGTATTCAATGGCCCGAACTTGAACAAATGTTCCAACAAAGAGAAGGCAATGTCGAATATACTGACCAAAGTACCGCCTATCATGGCGTTTTTACGACTATCCAGCCCATAGGGTGGCTCGTCTGTCTCTCAATCAGCAAACAGGAGATGTTCGCCCAAAAAAGGGATTACCTACGCTACATCGGTATTATAGCGGCTGTTGTCGTTTGTATCAGCTCCTTTGTGGTCAGCCTGATGGTGGGACGTTTCGTGCGGCGAATTCAAAAGACCCTTGATTGCGTTAAACAAATTGAAAAGGGAGATTTGGAAGCGCTGGTCCATCCCATATCGGTAAAGGATGAGATCGGCAGGCTGCAAGCAGGCGTTAACGCAATGAGCGTTGAGATTAAACTGCGCACTATTGAACGGCAAAAGGCAGAGAAAACCCTGCGTCGTTACGAGCACATTATCTCTTCGACCAACGACCTGATGTCCTTCGTGGACAAGAATTACATCTATCAGGCTGTAAACAATGCCTATTTAATAGCACATGCCAAGAAACGTGAAGAAATTATAGGTTTCTCTGTAGAAAACCTAATAGGTACCGAAAAATTTCAAAACTTGGTGAAAGCCAATTTGGACCTTACTCTGAATGGAGAAAGAGTAAAATACCAAGCATGGTTTGAATACGCTGGTATCGGCCGTCGTTTCATGGATGTGACTTACTATCCCTTCAAGGACACCCATGACGAGGAGATCAACGGTGTGGTGGTTGCCGTTCATGATCTAACTGAGCGCAAACAGACTGAAGAAGAGTTGAAAATACACCACGATCATTTAGAAGACCTGGTCAATGAACGGACGGCAGATCTGGAAGCGGCCAAAGAAGTGGCTGAAAAGGCCAATGCATCCAAAAGTGATTTTTTAGCCCGCATGAGCCATGAGATCCGCACCCCTCTCAATGCGGTTACCGGTCTGACCAATATTGTGCTCAAAACGGAACTGACGGTCGAGCAGCGTGACTATCTGAACAAAGTGCAGATTGCTTCCAACAACCTGTTGGAGGTGATCAACGATATTCTCGATTTTTCAAGGGTGGAGGCCGGCCGGCTTGAACTGGCGAACGCCCTCTTCGATCTGGATAGAGTAATAGAACAACTGGCCGACCTGTTTAACGACCGAGTGTGCCAAAAGGATCTGGAGCTGATCTTTACCATTGCACCGGATGTACCCCGGCAGCTTATCGGCGACGCCGGACGACTTACCCAGGTACTGACCAATCTGGTTGAAAATGCGGTCAAATTCACCGAGACTGGCGAAATAGTAGTCGGAGTGAATATCAAGGAAGATGGAAGAGGGACGAATGGATACCGGCAACAACTAATTTTTGAGGTTTCCGATACTGGCATCGGTATTGCCACCGATGTGCTGCCCACTTTGTTCTATCCCTTTACCCAGGCTGAAGGCTATCTGACCCGCAAACATGAAGGTGCTGGCCTGGGGCTTGCCATTTGCCAGCGACTGGTGGAGCTGATGGACGGTCGCATTTGGGCTGAAAGCACCCCGGGCCAAGGTAGTAAATTTTCTTTCACAGTGATGCTGGAGACCGGAATGGAGGGGGGCGGCCGGATGGAAGCCATGGTCCAACACGGTCCACAAGAACCGGCGGGACTACCGATCAAGCTCCTGAATGGCCACCGCGTGCTGGTAGTGGAAGACAGCGAATTGAACCGTGATGTGGCTGTAGCGCTTTTAGAAGAAGTGGGTATGGCAGTAGAAGTCGCCGACAATGGCAGTATGGCCGTGGCCAAGGTGACGAAATCGCCAAAAGGGTACTATGATGCTGTACTCATGGACATCCAGATGCCGACGATGGATGGTTATGAAGCCACAAAAATAATTAGAGAGTTTGAAAAAGAGCAAGACACCACGTCCGAACAACAAGGTACTAAAGTACCTATTATCGCCTTGACTGCCCATGCCCTTAAAGGTGAAAAAGAAAAGTGTCTTGCTACCAATATGAACGACTATCTCGCCAAACCCCTTGATGTGAAGGACTTGTATTGGGTGCTGCTTAAGTGGATTGCGCCCTGGCATGGTGAAATAAACACTTAGAATTGGTTATAAGCGCTCTTTACTGCCTGTAGGTGCTAAATGAGAGAATAAAATGTAAAGGAGGCGTTATGTTGTCACGTAATCTTGGGCAATCAGGGATTTCAATATCGGCCATTGGGCTTGGATGTATGGGACTTTCGGAGTTTTACGGGGAACCCACGCAAGAGTCGGAGGCCATCAATCTACTCCACCGGGCCGTAGATCTGGGTATCACTCATTTTGATACGGCGGAAATTTACGGCCAGGGACACAATGAACAACTACTGGGCAAGGCTTTTGCCGGACGTTGGGACCAAATTGTTCTGGCGACGAAGTTTGGTCCCCAACGGGATCCGGACTCGGGCGCCTTCGTGGGGGTGGACGGATCTCCTGCCAATGTCCGGAACTCTTGCGAAAAGAGTCTTAAGCGTCTGGGCACCGAGAAGATTGACCTCTATTATCTCCACCGTGTTGATCCGGCCACGCAGATCGAAGATACAGTGGGTGAGATGGCCAAGTTGGTTCAAGAAGGCAAGATCGGGGCTATTGGCTTGTCAGAGGCTTCAGCCAAGACGATTGAGCGGGCACATGCCGTTCATCCCATTGCTTCTCTTCAGACCGAGTACTCGATATTTAGCCGTGATATTGAAAAGGAGATACTCCCGACATGTGTGGCGCTTGGCATCAGCCTGGTAGCCTACTCGCCTTTAGGCAGGGGGATGCTGACCGGTCGCTACACCTCAACCAGCGATCGGCCCACCAGCGAGACGGATTTCCGGGCCCAGATGCAGCCCCGGTTTCAGCCGGATAATATCGAGTCCAACCTCAAACTGGTGGAGGCGATCAAGGAGATTGCCGCCCAAAAGGGGTGCGTGGCAGCACAGGTTGCATTGGCCTGGGTGTTGGACCAGGGAGATCATGTTGTGGCCATTCCAGGCACGACCAAGCTCGCCAATCTCCAGACCAACCTGGGGGCACTTGACTGTCGCCTGACAGAGGAAAATCGAGCCACGCTCAATGAATTGGCGGATCAGGTGCTCGGGGACCGATATACGCCTGATGGGATGGCAACGGTCAACCAGTAACAGTTG
>JASFKE010000068.1:0-11232 GCA_050118795.1 Desulfobacteraceae bacterium
GCAAAAGATGATTGACGGCCGAACGAAATCCACCCATCACGGCCGGATCGAAATAGACTTCCACTTCGGCGGTGTGGAAACTGTGATGGTCATTGGCCGTATCGGTGGAGAGCACCGCCATGGCAGCCTTTCGGGCCTGCGATTTGACCACTGCGGTGATGCCGGGGGGCACGTAGAGGCAGAGCTGAAAGTCGCCTTTGGCTACTGCCCGGACAGCATACTCCTTATCCGGGACCTGGCCGCGGATGGTCTTGATCAGATGGACGCCCTGGGCCTGTGAGAGGGCACTTTCCAAGTGCCGCCCCACCACGTCCCGGTCCTGGTCGATGAACAGGATCTCGGTGTCGCTTTCACCCATGGACTTCATGGCATTGTCCTGCACCAGGGTGATCACCAGCACCAGAACGGCCGGCATCACGAACAACACCAGCAGGCCGGACCTGTCGCGCCTTAACAAAAGAAGCTCTTTGCGTACGGTGGCGGCGAATTGTCTCATGGCTCAATCTCTTAAATCTTTGCCCGTCAGGGTAATAAACAGTTCTCCCAAATCACTGCAAAGGGGATGCGCCTCCAGCAGTTCGGAAGGTTTCCCCATGACAAGTATGCGGCCATTGTCCATGATGGCGATGCGGTCGCACAGCTGTCGGGCCTCTTCCATGTAGTGGGTGGTGTAGATCATGGTTGTGCCGCTATTTCTGATCTCCTGCAGCTTCTCCATGATCATCTGTCGGGACTGGGCATCCACACCCACGGTAGGCTCGTCCAGAAACAGAACCCGGGGATCGTGCAGCATGCCGGCCGCAAGGTTGGCACGCCGCTTCATACCGCCCGAGAAGGCGGATACTTTGCGGTGGGCGCTCTGGTCCAGCCCTACGGCGTAAAGAGCGCTGTCGATAAGGCGTTTCAGATGGGAGCCACCCAATCCGTGAAGGCTTCCGAAAAAGGCGAGGTTCTCCCGGGCAGTCAATTCCGGATAGAGGGCGATCTCCTGGGGCACGAGACCGATGCAGCGCCGGACCGGCTTGGGATGTGCAAGGATGTCGATGTCACAGATCGCCACACGGCCGCGGCTGGGCTGCAATATTGTGCTCAGAATTGAGATGGCGGTGGTCTTGCCGGCGCCGTTGGGGCCCAGCAGGCCGAAGATCTCCCCAGCCCCAATGTTCAGGCTCAGGCCGTCCAGCGCCATTCGGCCGCTGCCCGCATACTGTTTGGCAAGATCTTCGATCACTACGGCAAATCCGGAATTTTCTTCCATGGGCATGGGATCCTTCAACACCTTTTTATTTGCATCCATGGGGTTGTGTTAAACGGAACGGGCCTCTATGAAATCAGCCAATGTAGTAATGGACTGCAAGGCGGGTCGTGCCTCTTTCATATCTTTGATGGCCACGCCGAAATTCTTCTCCACCAGGTAGACAACTTCCACCGCGTCGATGGAGTCCAGCCCCAGGCGATCGGAGAAGATGGGTTCATCGTCCGTGATCTCTTCCGGCGCAACGTGTTGAATTTTAAGCTCCTGAACGATCAGGTGCTTCAGTTTCAGTCTCAGTTTCAATGTCATATCACTCAGGTCCAATAGTAATGCTCCCGTATTGACCGTTGTAAGTCCCATTGTTGTCCTCTTTTCAGGCAACCGCGGGTAAGCCCTTGCCGTCAAATATACCGCATTAAATCGGTGTATATCCGCGACTCTCGTGCGGCGCACTCCCGCAGTAATTCGGCCATGCGGAAATAAGTATCTTTGCCGGATGCGCGCCCCTTGCAGATGCGTGCGCCGACAACGGCCACCTTCCTCCATAAATCTCCGGTGGCCGTCATCTCCTTGGATATCTCAAGCAGATGGGGGTTGCCCAAAACCGAGGCCGCCTCCTGCAAAAAGGCGGCATACATGAATCGAAAGCCGCCCCCCCCGGTACCGATCTCCTCCTGCATGCGAATGAGCTGGCCCACATGCAGTACTGCGTTTTGATCGCCCAGATTACGGGGCCATTTCTCCAGCCGGCCGGCTAGAAATCCGATGCCCCTGACCCCGGCAATGGGTATGGGGGTTTTGAGCATACGGCGGCACACCTCTTTGATGCCTTTGATGATGGCCCCACCGATATCCATATCCAGGGGCACATGCTCCATATAGTACATGACGCCTTTTGGCGCCAGGGCGCCTTGGGCAAAACGGGCTTTCATCAAATCCCTGCGCGGGCAGCGTTCCACATTGGGAAAGACCGGGTCGCTGATCAAATAGTCGTCTCCGCGTTTTCCAAACACCACCAGGTTGTGGGCATTGAAATGGAATCTGAAGGCCGGTGGAAAATAGGGCAGCCAATAGGCGCCGGTACGGCATCCCACCGGAATGCCTTCTTCCAGCTTTTCGTCCAGGGCCGCCATGGATTTTTGCGGATCTTTGAATTTACGGGTGTACACGCGACAGCCCAGGCGCTTGGCCACACGCTTCAATATCCCCCCGGACTCGCAACGGTAGGTGGTCAGGGGCAGCTGATCGATCTTTAAAAACGGCAGGTAGGCAAAGAACAAACCTGTACCAATGCCAAAGGCCATGGCCTCACTGAGGTGCAGCCCATAGTGGGTGAGAAGATTGGCTGTAACACCGCTCTCACAGTGGGAAGACTGCTTGTGGGGGAAATCAATGGATATCATATGCTTTTACATCATGCCTGAGGCATCTTTCAGCGCTCAATCAAGTTGGCGCAATTGGCGTCCGGTACGTTTTTCAGAGCGTCGGCCTTAAGATCGAATAGATCAGCATAGGGTTCAAGCTCTTTATTCGTCAATCGTTCAAATACCTTGGGCCGCAGGTGCCACCAGACCTTCAGCCGACTGGAGCGGACATATTTGGCCAGCAACCCCACGCCCATCTGGTTTCTGGCCATGTGATAGGCCAGGGGACTGAGTTTACCGGCGCGGATTTTTGCCACGGCGGCTTCCACTTTTTTCCTGACCATATCCCAGGCCTGGTCGTTGGCCACTTTCTTGGGCTCCCATCCCGCGCTGGGGGCCATGACGTAGTGGCCCTCTTTGTCCACGGCGTAGCACACCTCCCGGCGATTGCTATCGATCATCCCTGTGTCCTGGGGTACCTCTTCGAGTTTCACGGTATCGTCCTATACGATTTAATACACGGTTGCTGTCTGGCATGCCCCGATCAAGTGCCCACCCCTTGCGATTGCGCGGCATCCACTGCCGTTAACTGCATGTGGCAATGGGAGAACCTTCCGCTCTCAGGGATGAAACACAACAACTTGTCGCCCGCTTTGATGTTGCCGGAATGCAGCAGCTCCGCCAGGATGATGAAGATGGATGCGCTACCGGTGTTGCCCATGGTCTCCAGGTTGGTGAACCAGCGGTCATAGGGAATCTCAAAACCGATCTCCTGCATTCCCCGATAGGATCTATCCCTGAAGTAGGCCGATGAGTAATGGGGAAGATACCAATCGAACTGATCCGCCTCAAGTCTGTGTTTTTCAATACTGGCAGCCAGCGCCCGCTTCATGGTTTCCACGGCATATCGATCCAGCAGCCGGACATCCTGCTTCACGGCGATGGCGTGTTTAAGATCGTCCGCCTCGATGCCGTCCAATTGACGCCACCCCACCACGCTGCCGTCGCCGTTCTTAACCCCACCGGCATACATGCAGGTATCAAACTCACCGGCATAAGAGACATGGTCGATCCAATCGATCTTCAAGGAGAGGCGATCGGGATTGGGGCGCGCTGATAAAAAGGCGGCCCCTGCGCCGTCGGAGAGCATCCATCTTAAAAAATCCGCATCAAAGGGCAGTGCGCAGCGTTTGTCCGGATCTTCTTCCAAGGTGCAGTGGGACCCTAAAAATTTGGACCGCATATACGATGAGGAGAGTTCGGACCCTACCGCCACGGCATTTTCGGACATCCCCATGGCGACGTTCATAAAGGCGTATTTCAAAGCCGTCACTCCGCAGATACAGATCCCGGCGGTGGTGATGGTATCGCAGCTCGGCAGTTCCAACTCTCCCTGGACCATCAGGGCGTGGCCGGGAAACAACAGGTCCGGGCTGGTGGTGCCGCAGCACAGGCATTGGATTTGCGCCGTTTCGAAACCCAAGTAGGGGTTTAGCGCCTTGACAGCCTCCGCCGCCAACCGGGCGTTGCTGTGGGTCAGCTCACCGGTCTCCCGGTCGATGGCGTAAAAACGCCGTTTGATGCCGTTGGTCTTGAGAACAATGCGTTTGGTGCGCGATGGTACATTATCGACGCGCCCCAGGACGCTTTCGATCTCATCGTTGGATACCGGCGCGTTGGGCATGAACATCGCCATGTCGTTAATATAAACATCCATTGGCTACGGGGTTCCTTTTTGCTGAGCTGAGTGCAGTGGGGCCAGAAAGCGTTTGAGCATCTGCGCGTAAGTTCGGTAGAAGTCATGTTCCGGCATGCGCGTCGGCATCACGGCATTGGTAAAGGTATAGTAATCCAGATCGTGGTTGTTAATCCGGGGCTTCATCTTATTATACAGCGCTGTGCCGGGAATCGGTGTCAGGATAGCGGCAATGGGCAGATCGATGCCGCTTTGGACTACGAATTCGGTGAGTTTGTCGAAATCACAGGGCTCATAATCGGGCGACACGATGAAGTCGCCCACAATGCCAATGCCCAGCTCTTTTAAGATCTCAATGGCCTCTAAATGGATCTGGTGGCTGCTGCGCTTTTTGAAAAAGTCGAGTTTGGCGTCGCTGATCTCTTCAAAACCGATGACCACAATGGCCAGCCCGGCCTTGCGCCAATCCGCCATCAGATCTGGGTGCTTGACCACTGTGTCCGCCCGGACATCGGCCACTAGCCTTTTATGAATACCGGCATCGATAATCTTGCGGGCCAACCCTTCGGCGCGCCGGGTGTCTCCAAAGGTATTGGCATCCACCAGCCGAATGACGGGTACATCACTGAGCATTTCAATGTCGCGCAGCACGGCGTCATTGCTGCGGGCCAGGTAACGTGCGCCGGTGAGATGGGATATGGAACAAAAGGAACAACTGTGGGTACATCCGAATGCCGTGGCCACAAATCCGACCTTGCCCCCGGCGCCGCTCATCACATACCGATCTCGGTGACGGGCCACCAAATCGTAGCGCGGCGCCCTGTGGTCCACCAAATCTTCCACAGTATAGCGCCGCGGGGTGAACTTCGACGGCTGGGCTGAAGCATTGCAGATCACGCCGTCAATAGCCATCTTCCCGCCGCTTTCAAGGCTGTCCACCAACTGGCGAAAGCTGACGGCGGCCAAGCCCACCACGATATAATCGATAAAGGGGTGCTTGAAAAAATTCGGGTCGCAGGAGGCGTGGTGCCCGCCGACCACCACCGGTACGTTCAACCGCTCCTTGAGCCGCTCGGCGATGGCCAATATGGTATTGGCTTCACAGGTGACACCGGTGATGCCCACGATGTCCGGCTGCAGCTCTATACCGTCACCGGCCAGGGCGTCCGGATCGGCTTTGAGATCGCAGATGGTGACATCGTGGCCATCGAGGTTGCCGGCCAGCGTTTCCAAAGAGAGCGGCTCACCACGAAAAATCATCTTGATCGACTCGATGCCGTAGCGTTCTTCGGGAATGCTTTTACCACAATTGGGCGGGTTAATTAATAATACTCTCATATGCGCATAGAACTCTATCTATGGATCTCAACGATTCCCGAATCACCCAATATGGAGTGACAGGCCCCAACAACTCGAGTCAGTATCATACTATCTGCGATGGGGAGTATGCCAAGAAGGACCTTGTGTGTCAATACCAAGACCGGCACAGCATGTTGTAGATTAAACATTGGGGTATGGCAATCAATGGAACGAAAAGTTACACCAAGGATTATTTGTGGTAACGTGAGATGCGTGTAACTCTTCCTGCACAACACGGCGGAGTATTTCTACTGTTACTTAACTACCTTTTCAGTTCCGTTTCATATGCATCTGCCTCCACACCGAACACCATGCGCTCCGGCGCGGCGAAGCAGTATATGGATCGGCGCTTGAAAATGTGAAGTTATTTTTGCGCGAGCCCTAAGCACATCGTCTGGTATTGGATCCGGCAAAAACTGCCCCCTTTCATATCGTCTTGAGAAGATAATCTTGTAGAAACCGCTACGATCAGAATCGGAAAGTGGCTACCAATTCATCATTTTATTGAGGGTTTGGTTTTATAAAATTAGAAAATATTGTGACGCAAATCACATTATTCAAACCGTTTGTGTGATATTTAGAAAATGCGGTAATCTCCAGGCTCGCTATACTCTAACAAGTCACTATCGCATAAAACCTGGCAGGTTTTTTTTTACAATTCAGCTCGAGTGGCGAATTGGCAGATTATCTCCCCACAAGAAACAAACTTAACTAAAAAGGAGGTAATATGCCTCCGACAATTCTAACAGCGGGGTTGGAAGAGAGATGCTTTGAAAGAATTGCCGGGCAATGTTCCTCATCCCAACTTAGTGTGACACCTCAAATGCAGGTTACATCCCTTGTAAAAAGGGTACAAATCGGACCACCGGCACTGATCATACTTGGCGCGAACGGCAAACACACGGACAACATCCTGGCCACTGCCCGTAAGATTCGATCCATTCACAAATCACTTCCTATCATCCTCATCAGCCGCCACAGCAATGAGGCGCGCGCCATATCGGCACTGCGGGCCGGGGTTACGGATTATTTTAAATATCCCATACCCTATCCCAAGCTTTTACGCACCATCGACCGCCTGACTTCACACCGGGCTCGCAGTGTTAACGCTCACCGCACCGGATGTAATTCCCCAAAAGTCATGATCATTGGGCAATCTTCGCAGATGCAGGATATCAAATCCTATTTGACCCGGGTGGCCGACACGGCCAGCACGGTATTGATCACCGGTGAAACCGGTACCGGAAAGGGACTCGCTGCAGAGTATGTTCATCAGAACAGCAGACGGGCCCAAAAAAAACTGGTCACCGTCAATTGCGCCGCCTTGCCGGAAGGCCTGGCGGAGAGCGAGCTGTTCGGCCATGAAAAAGGAGCCTATACCGGCGCGGTCACCGGCAGTCAGGGAAAATTTACCCAAGCCAACAGCGGCACGCTTTTTTTAGACGAAATCGGCGACATGAGTCCCAACATCCAGGCCAAAATCCTGCACACCATCGAACGCAAAGTCGTCTATCCCCTTGGCGGCGGCAAATCAATACCCCTGGATGTCAGAATCATTGCCGCTACCAACCAGCAGCCGGAGCAATTAATCACCCAGGGTCAATTTCGCAAAGACCTTTACTACCGGCTCAACATCGCCCGCGTCCATCTGCCGCCGCTGCGCAAACGCCTGGAAGACATCCCCGCTTTGATCGACAACGGAATAGTGATTTACAATCAGCGCTTTAACCGGAACATCAAAGGCCTGACATCCGATGCCATGGCGAGCCTGATGCACTATGACTGGCCGGGCAATGTCCGCGAGCTGATGAATCTGCTTGAAGCGATATATGTCAACTCGCCAAACAGACAAATCGATTATGCCCAACTGCCTCCCTATTTTCGCAGCCAGTTTGAACAGATGCAGGGCCGCCCGGAATCCGAACGCCGTGCGATCATCAGCGCACTGTTTGAAACCAACTGGAACAAGAGCCGTGCAGCCCGCAAACTCAAATGGTCCCGAATGACCCTCTATCGCAAAATGGCGCGCTACAACATCGCAAATAAAAATTCCCATCGCACCTATGCACACTAAACCAACGATCGTGGCACCCATCTTTGATGTCGAAGTTGAATAGCAACTGTCACTTTGTAACAGGGGTTGTAACAAAGATGTTACACAGCACCGATGCACGACGGGCAGGCCATCCGGCCGGCTTATCGGCACTTTGTCTACAACCATTCATCGGCCTTGTTATTACAGCACCTTAGCAGCGGTTGAAGATGTGATACCTGTTACACTTTGAAAGGAGCCTAAAAGAAGCATTCCGAAGGTTTGATTTGACAACTATCTTAAATCATAGATCATTACGCCAACCATCCCCACCCGAATCTTTCGGCACCATAATTGCGGTATTCAATGTCGATTATCTATAATTATGACCTTCGTCCCAACGTCAGGCATTTATAAAAAAGATTGATTCATATGAGTACTGGTGACGGTACCACCGGATTAAAGGACCGTCTTGAGGGGCTATACGCCAATCACCTCGAGATCGGACACAACGCCTTTGAGTTCCTTTTCGATTTTTATCAGCGCTTCGATGAAAACGAGGAAGCGGAGCTATGCGCGCGTATCATTACCAATCCAGCCGATGCCAAAGCCATGCTGGCGGCATTGCACGAAGCGGTTGACATCTTCGAGCAATCTTTTGGCGCGATTAAAGGGTGATGTCCGGACACTCCCGTCGATAAATCGGCCCAAGATCATTCAATCATGAAAGAGAACGGCTGGTTGATTCCCGCCTGATTCAGATTTCAGAACCTAACCATCCATTGAGGAAGGAGGAGCTTATCATGTCAGAAAATGCAGAAAAACCCATAGGCGCCTATCTTTGGCGCAGCGACAAAAAAATAGCCATTACCAAGGTACCGGATCGGTTCACCGTGCGCCTGAAGCGCGGTGTTGGTCCAACCGCGTTGGCCCGCCGCTTCCAGGTTGATCACCACCGCAGCATGGCCCGGCAAAATCTGGAAGAATTTGCCGTGGACGCTGCCGAAACCAATTCGACCATGGAGCGGGTGCGCCGGGAAGAGGATGTAGCCTTTGCCGCCCACGTCTACTCGTTTGAAGGCGATCCGCGGTCGCGCTTTTATCTCACCGATGAGATCACCATTCAATTTGAAGACCGGGCCTCCGACGCGCAGATCGAGACCATGACGGCCGGTTTAGGGCTCTCCCTGGTCAAAGCGGTGGCCGGGATGCCGCGGACCTTTGTGTTCCGGGTCACCTCCCAGGCCGTTGAAAATCCAATCAAGATCGCCAATCGACTGATGGACGACGCCAAGGTGGTCGTCAGCGAGCCCAACATCGCCATTGCCGTAAAGCAATGCTACCAGCCGGAAGATCCCCTGTTCTCCTCCCAATGGCATCTGTTTAACCAGAACGGGCCGTCTATTTCGAGTGAGGCTCACGTTGACGCGGCCAGGGCCTGGGATATCACCCGCGGGGAGCGGTCCATTGTTGTGGCCGTGGCCGACGACTCGGTGGATATCCACCACACGGACTTACAGGGCAACGGCAAGATCGTCTCCCCGAGAGACTTTGGCGGCCGCGATGACGATCCCTCGCCCGAAAGTGCGTATGACAATCACGGCACCGCCTGTGCCGGCGTGGCCGTGGCCGAAGAAAACGGCAGCGGCGTGGTGGGGGCCGCCCCGGGCTGTGCCTTGATGCCGATCCGCACCAGCGGCATCATCGACGACAACGCCATCGAGGAGTTGATGGACTGGATCGTTACCCATGGCGCCGACGTACTTTCCTGCAGTTGGCATGCGGATGCCGTTTACTTCGGCCTGACGTGGCGCATGCGCCAGGCCATGCATCGGGCCGCCACCCAGGGACGCAATGGCAAAGGATGCGTACTGGTCTTTGCTGCCGGAAACGCCAACAGACCGATCAACGGAACGGTGGATGAGCGCAGCTGGCCGGACAATGTGCTCAGCGGCCCGACCCGATGGCTCAACGGCTTTGCCGCCCACGACGATGTGATCGCCGTGGCCGCATCCACCAGCCAGGCCAAAAAATCGGCCTACAGCAATTGGGGGGCCGAGATTTCGGTGTGCGCCCCCAGCAACAATGCCCCGCCAGGCACCTATCCCATGGTCACCGCCTATCTGCCCGGGCGCGGGATCCTCACCACCGATCGGATGGGCCCCAGCGGGTACGACAGCTCGGATTATACTTATGACTTCGGCGGCACCTCCAGCGCCTGTCCTTTGGTGGCCGGCGTGGCCGCCCTGGTGCTGTCCGCCTACCCGGATCTGACGGCCGGCGAGGTCAAAGAGATCCTCCAAACCACCGCAGACAAAATCGAGGATCATGATGCCGACCCGCAGCTCGAACAGGGTCTGGGCACCTACGATGAGAGCGGCCACAGCCAATGGTTCGGATACGGCAAGGTGAACGCCTTCAATGCGGTGACAGAAGCGGTCAGAAGAAAACCCAACGGGGAGCTTAAAACGTTTCAAATGGCTTCCTACCCGGAAATGGAGATTCCCGATGCCGATAACCAGGGGGTGGCGGATACCATTAGCTTTGACGAAGAAGCGGTCGCCGTATCGATTCAGGTCCACATGCATATCACGCACACCTACATCGGCGATCTGCGTCTCACCCTGACGGCGCCTTCCGGCCACTCTGTGGTGCTGCACGACCGCAACGGCGCAGGGGCCAACGATATCCAGGCCACCTACGATGCCCACACCACACCCGGGCTGAGCAACCTGGCGGGCCAATCCATCCAGGGCGACTGGACCCTGCAGGTGCAGGATCTGGCAACCAGGGATGAGGGGCGCTTGAACCGCTGGGAGCTGGAGATCCGGGGACGCTCCGAAGCCCTGGTCGCGCTGGAGGAGTCGCCGGCCGTGAGGATACCCGACAAAGACCCGGAGGGCATCCAGCGCACGCTGGAGGCGCCGGCTGCCGGATCTGTGGAAGAGATCAACGTATCCATCGACATCACCCATACGTGGATCGGCGATCTGAAGGTCGCCCTGGTTTCGCCATCCAATAGCCAGGTGCTGCTTCACAGCCGCACCGGCGGCTCGGCCGACAATCTGATCACCACCTATACACCGGCCACCACAGCCGGTCTGCAGACCCTGCGCGGCGAAGCGATTTCCGGGCCGTGGCGCCTGCGAGTGGCTGATTTGGAGGGCCAGGACGTTGGCAAACTCAACCGTTGGGCGCTACACATCATCCGCCAGCCATAAATTGATAACATTGCCCATCTTCGCCGAGAATTTAAACAAATTTGGTAACAAATAGAAAAGGAGAGACAAGATGACTGTTGAACAAATTAAATATGATGAAGCAAGACCACAAATGAGGCCGGGAGACGTGATTGCCTTTGGGGGAAAGGGGCATTTCTCAGAGATCATCAAATTTGCCACTTTTTCAGATGTATCGCATGTCGGAGTCATACTCCAAACAAGGACAACCGATGACGAAACAGGAAGATTTTTCAATCAAATCATTGAATCGACATCGCTTAATGATTTCAATGGGGTCGTTATTT
>JASFKE010000069.1:0-11170 GCA_050118795.1 Desulfobacteraceae bacterium
CGGATCTGATCTATACTTTGATGGATAGTGGCTGCGACCGTAACAACTTTTTCCAGTTGGTCGCCAACATCGATTATGCATGGCAATGGGGTGGAAAAAATATCTATGGCCTGCTCGAATTCTTTTACAACGGCTTGGGGGAGGACCAAAATTACGCCCGCGCACTATCGGACCCTGATATTTCACAACGTGTGGAAAGGGGCGAACTCTTTACCCTGGGCCGTACCTATATTGGAGGGCGGCTGAGCGTCGAATTGCACCCTTTGGTTCAGGCCGGCATCACTGCCATCATCAATATCTCCGACCCGTCGGCCATCGTCCAGCCTCAATTGATGTGGGATATCGCTCCAAATTTTCAATTAATCATTGGGGCTAACCTCAATGGCGGCGGCGAGGAGACCGAATTCGGCGGATTTAATGTCGACACAGAGGCCGGCACCATTAAAGCCGCCCCCACCGATAGCCGATATCTATGGCTGACCTATTATTTTTAAATGAATGATATGGACCAAATACGTATGCCTGAAAAACCGAGGAGCGATGAATATGGGTACTAACAATTTGATTTTTCTTGAAAACATTGAATGGTTCGATGAAAGCGGCAAAGAGTTGGTGCATCGCATACCGGAAACCGGCTCCGGTGAGATCAAATGGGGAGCGCAATTGACCGTGCGGGAAAGCCAGGTTGCGGTTTTCTTTTATAAGGGCAAAGCCGTGGAGGCCTTCGGGCCCGGGCGCCATACCCTTGAAACCGGTAACATTCCTATTTTAACCAAACTCGCCAGTCTGCCTTGGGGCATGACCAGTCCCTTGCGGGCCGAAGTCTATTTCGTCAATATGAAAGTCTTCACCAACCTGAAATGGGGAACCCGTGACCCGGTCGCCTTTAAAGATAATGAATTGGGGCTCATTCGCCTGCGGGCATTTGGCGTTTTTAATTTACGAGTGGTGCAGCCGGTGCTTTTCATCAACAGCATGGTGGGAACCCAGGGTTTTTTTTCCACCCAGAGCGTGGAAGAGTATCTCAATCGCGTCATTGTCTCACGGTTTAATGACTATATGGGTGAGACCATCGACTCCATCATCAACCTGCCGTCTAGATATGACGAACTGTCCATAGGACTATCCAAAAGGCTGCAGGCGGATTTCAAACACTTTGGCCTCGGTTTGACCCAGCTTTACATGAATGCCATCACGCCGCCGCCCGAAGTCCAAAAGGCCATTGACGATCGCAGCCGGATGGGGGTGTTTGACGATATGAACAAACTGATGCAAATGAAAGCGGCCATGGCCATGGAAAAAGCATCGGAAGGCGAATCCAGCGCAGACGGTATGGGGGCCGGGCTCGGATTGATGATGCCGGCCATGTTTGCCCAGTATTTTTCCGGTCAATTGCCCCCCGGCAAGCCCGGCGGCGACTCAACCCGGTCCTATTCATGTCCCGAATGTCACCACGGCATCCCAACGGATGCCAAATTTTGTCCATTGTGCGGACATCAGTTGCTGGTCTTCCAGCAGTGTGCCCACTGCGGCAAAAACTTAACCCCCAATGCAAAGTTCTGCTCCCGTTGCGGCCACCGGGCCGAAGAAAAGCCTAAAGCAAAAACGTGCCCGGGATGTGGCGCTGAGAACCTGGGGGACGCCAAATTTTGTGCTGAATGCGGCGAGAAGTACTAATGGGACATCAGGATTAAACTGGAAGGTTTGTTGCCATTGTGACCTCTTTCATCATCGAACATCAATGTCCCCAGTGTGGTGCGCCGGCGGAACTTGACGAGACGGATCGGCTCTTTCAGTGCGGGTATTGCCGAGTCAATTCCTATCTGTCCACCCCGAAATTCTTTCGCTATCTTATTCCCCATAATGCGCCGACCGGCAAAGATATTATCTACTTCCCGTACTGGCGTTTTAAAGGAATGTTCTTTTCGTGCCTTGCGCGCAGTATTGAAAAACGATTTTTGGACGTCAGTCAGCAAGCCCTGAAATCCAGCCACTTTCCCATTAACATCGGCTTTAGGGGGCAGACCCAGAAGCTGCGTTTTGCTTCAACACAAAACGGGGCCTCCTTTATTAGGCCCCAATTGCCATTCAAAACGGCACTGACCGGTTGGACCCGGCAGTACAGCGCCAAGTTGCGGGAACCGGTATTGCATCAGGATTTCATCGGAGAGACCTTAAGCTTGATCTATGCCCCTTTTTATATAGAGAAAAAAGTGATGGACGGGGTCCTCAACAAACCGGCCTCGACATTGAGTGCGGATCAAATTGAAAGTGGCCTCCTGCAAACCGATACACCGCATTGGCCCATCACGTTTCTGGCCACCCTATGTCCTAAATGCGGATGGGATTTGACAGGAAGCCGCGATTGCCTTGCGCTCAACTGCACCAATTGCCAGACCGTCTGGTGGGCTAAAAGCGCAAAGCTGGAACAATTGCGCACTGCGCATATCCCCCCGGCCGATGATCACTGCGTTTACCTGCCCTTTTGGCGCATCCAGGCCGATGTCGGCCCCATTGCGTTGAAAAATTATGCGGACCTTGTCAAAGTCGCCAATCTACCCAAAATGGTCCAACCCGGTTGGGATCGCCAACCGTTCTATTTTTGGAATCCGGCGTTTAAGGTGCGCCCCCAAAGCTACCTGACCATCGCCAACAACGTCACCCTGAACCAGCCGGAGAAAAGCCTAAGCCCCGGCCAACCCAAAGCGCAGCTGCATGCCGTCAACCTTCCACTGAGCGAAGCCGTTGAGAGCCTCAAATTACTTGTCGCCAACTTTATGAAACCCATCGAACACCGATCGGATCTGGTTCCCCAGATCCATATCAAGGCGCGCCGTTTCTTGCTGGTCTATATCCCCTTTAAAGATGGCCACCATGAGCTGATCCAGCCGGAGTTGAATTTGGCTGTTAATAAAAACATGCTGGCCCATGCCAGAAACCTATAGTGCCAACCAGGTATTAGAATATCCGCCACCTGAATCGCATCCGCTCCGGTCCGAAAAGAGTTCATTCCGCGCTGAAAATTCACTCCAGGCGGCAGAAAGGTCTTTCAAAGGTGGAAAAATGGCGTGGCAAACTACTGTGAAGCTTACACCAACGCGGGATCTTGTGTTCTAAAGGCTTTCGGGCTACTGATTTTCATTGAATGGTGGGATCTTTTATGATCTAATTTCAGCATTTATCGGTGAGACACCGAATTGTTCATCCACAGCCTTGGGGCGGCGCAAGGGCGTACAGATGGAACGTAACCCCAATTATTTCTCCGATCCTGATCTAATCCTCGATCTATCGACACGGCTCTATTGCAAAATCATACCCGTGCGGCCCCATCGATCTGCGGTGTTACCGACCTGGCCAAGCTTGTTCGTCGCCTCCTTTAGTTTAACCCATAACACATTGTTGCTATAGGAAATACGACAGACAAAGCGGTTTTACAGCCATGCAGAGCGCCCGGGAAGGTGGCGCCGATTGAGGCGTTGAGGGCGCCGTCCCCTTTGTGCAGTGGGATTGATTCAGGACCTAATTTTAACGGCAATACCAATCAAAGGAGTCTCTATGGCAGATATCCAGCAAGAACAACAATTTCTTCGCAGATCGCTGGTATTGAAGATATTGCGGCGTACCATCGCATTGGTCACCCTGGCTTGCCTGATCTATGGCCTGGTGGCCTTGGTGTATGCCTCCAAAACCATCTATAAGGTCAAAATGAATTACGCTGTGGTGTTAGAGCGCTTGGGCGGCGTACGTGAAGCTGTGACAGACGTCGGCTGGCACATGCGGTTGCCTTTTTTTACACGCATTGAACAAGAGGTCGCCCTGATGAATCAGCATCTGTTTCTCGGCGGCCAGGCGGAACCCATGCGTGTTATTTCCAAAGGCAATGTGGCGCTTTGGACATCGGCGGCTCTGACATACCGTATCCGGGACCTGCGAACATGGGCCATCGAGAACCTGGACCCGATGAACTTACTGCAGGGCGATTATGACGGTATCGTAAAAGATCTCATGCAGGCCGAAGAGGTGGATCAACTGGTATCGGGTCGTGAAGAGATCAAAGAACGCATATTTAAAGCATTGAAATCGCGCCCTATCAACATTGGCGGACCGACTTTGGAAAAAAAATATGGCATCGAAATTGTCAGTTTTGTCCTCAAGGAGACCCGTTTCGGAGATAAATTGGTGGAAGCCACCGAAGAGAAGAAACGGCGAGAGCTGATTGCCGAGGCTGAAAATTATGCAGCGGATCAAGAGGCCAGTCGAATTCGCAAGCTTTACGCAGCTTATGTAGACGGCATCACAGACCTGAAAAAAAGCGTGGGCCGAAGCGATAGCGCAACGGATGAAGCGATTTTGCAGTTTCTCACCCAGCAGAAATGGGCCACAGCCTATGAAAAAAAACAGGGGGGCCAGCATACGGTCGTTATTCAGAACACCCAAGGTTCTCCGGCCCTGACATTGCCATCGAATAATTCGCAGACCCAATCAGCCCCTTCGAAAGAGAAGGAGACCCGTAATGCCGCGTCGGCTAACTAAAAAGACCACTTATGTCCGGCTACCTGAAAATCGCATTCAGGAGATTAAATCCCTGGTAAGCCAATGGCCTTACGAAACAAAGGCCTTCATGCGGGCACGGCTCAATCAGTACAAACCGCCGGCAGGATGGAGCAACATGGTTTTAGAGACCATGTTATCGTTTATCATGGATGCGCCGGAAAAACATTTCCATGTCCTCAAAGATCCTGAGATACTCACTGATTGGCAAAAACGTTTCGATATTTCGGGCCAAACCAACCCCCAGGATGCTTGGAATCGTATTCTTGAAAAAGAGGTCACATCAAAGGATTATCTCTACCTGCTGTCGCTGTTGGACCATAGCTTAAGGGACGTTCACGTTCCGGTGGAGCTGGAAACACTGTTTGAGAAGATTTACCGGGCCCATGTCCGCAAAGAGTATGTTTCAGACCCTTCCATCCCCAAGGCGCCTTTGCTGCTGATCATCGGACCAAGCGGCAGCGGCAAGACCTCAACCGTCACCGAGGCCATCGAAAAAGTGATCTTTGGCGATAAGGTGCTGCCCGAAATCGATCTTTCCCGCAAAAAAGAAGAGCTGCTTGCCAATGAGCCGTTCTGGAAATCGGTGGAGGAGATCGACCCCACCCTGGCCATGGAGATCGCCCGCACCAAACGGCTAAAGTACTATAAACGCCTGGGCGGCATCCCACTGATCAAATGGGTTTTCAAAAAACAAATAGGGCGCAATCTATCTAGGCTCGAGGAGCAGGGCATCACTGTGGACCACGCCATGGTCACACCCAACGACTATCAAACCGCATTGGCCGGTGAGCCGGGTAACTATTTTAAAAAAGCCTTGGGCGATCCGCGCAAACCCACAGTACGGCACATTGAGGAAGCCCATAGCGCTTTTGGACGCGTCGAAGGTCACGCCAGCGGTGCCGAACGCCAGCAGCGCACATTGATCGACACCTCCAATATCGTATTGGACGAAATTATCAGCGGCAAAAGAGACTGTCTGCTCATCGCCACCAGCGATCAACCCGAACGATTCGATGCGGCCATCTACCGCCGCTTTGTCGAAAAAGGCAAGATTATCAACATTGCCGATTTCTGGAAAAACACCCTCAATCTTAAAGAGGTGGTGCGGCTGGAACTACAGCGGCATGACATGCAGATTTGCCAACCGGATGTGCCCTCCAAAGGCGAGGCATCCGCCAATATCGGTTTGGATGATCTGGATAGCGCAATTGAGCGGCTCTACAAAGTGTTTGAGGAGCGCACCCTTAAGGTCATCCCTTCCTACGTACGTAAACTGATTCACTCCATCGTGGAGATCAAAAAGGATTTCACTCCGGAGTATCTTGAGGACGCCCTTCTGGTAAGGCAAGCGTTCGAGTTGGTGGCCCAAAACTCTTACGGCGACCTATACAAAAAGGTCATGGACCGCATGGATCGCAACGTCAAATGGGAAGAGTATGTGGGCAGCATCAAAGACACCTTCTCTGAAATGACCAACAACTGCCTCTACTACGGCGTGGATGAAGAAAAGGGTGTGGTGCTCAACGGGCCGCCCGGCAGTGGTAAGACATTTCTGGTACGTACCTGGCTCAGCGAGAACGATGACGTTCACGATATCGCCACCAGCGCCAGTGCCTTGCAAGATCCGGTCAATCCCATTGATGGCGCAGTGGACAATCTCGAAAAGGTGTACGATATTGCCAAGATGATCGCCCCTTCGGTTGTTTTCTTTGATGAGGGCGATGCGCTGGCCCCCAAACGAAGCCCTTCCGGCGGCTCGCCATCGGATAAGATCACCAATAAATTCCTGAACCTCATTGATGGCGAAATACCTTTGCACCGTGTCTTCACCGTGCTGACCACTAACCGGCTGGATATTATTGATCCAGCCTTGATACGCTCCAAACGATTGAAGGTGCTGGAGGTCAGCGGCCAACTCGGCAAACAGGATATCGCCAACATTGTCGAAGCCACGCTCAAAGACGTTCCTTTGGCCGGCGACGTTAAAATCGACAGCATTCTTGAGAGCGCTCAAGGGTTGTGCAATACACCAGCCGACTACGCGGCCTTTGTGGAGAAGGCCCGCGCCCTTCGAAGCACTGAATTCGAAGTATTGCAGCGCTTTCGCGATTTGGTCAAAGCCCCTAAAGAGGTCAGGTCCAATTTTATCAAATTCAACTTCAAAACCCTGATGGGCATCTTGGAAGCTTTGGAGATATCCGCGACCTTACGTTCCGATATCAAGGAGATGCCCATGCGTTTACTGGACCATTTCGAGGATATCAGCCGCCAACTCAAGCCGGTCATTGCGTCTGAGGAGTATCCGCTCATGCGCACCCATCTCAACTCAGCCAAACAAGAAATATCTCAAAGCCCGACCAAAAAAGGCAAGGTTCAGCTGGACGAATTTCTGGAAGCCGAATTGAGTCAGGAACCCCAGGTCGGTTTTATCATTGGGGTTGGCGCCAACGATGTGACCGGCGTCTTGCTGCCCATTGCCACCAGCCTGACATACCGTGGGGCATCCCGGAACGTCATGGTTACGGGGGCTGTTTCGTCGTCATCTTCGGCAGCGGCCCAGATGGATATGGCCGTAAAGATGACCCAGCAATCGGCGGAAGAGGCCCTGACCATGGTTAAGAATTACCTTCAGGGGTTGGACCCGAAGGTGAGCTCGGCGCGCCTGTTGGGCGATTACCTGGAAAATTACACCATCCATCACCAATTGTTGTCGGCTTCATATAACGTGGGAGGCCCCTCAGCCGGTTACGCACTCGCCATAAACACATTGTCGGCTTTGTTGCTGATTCCGGTCTACAACGATTTCGGCATTACCGGCGCACCGTGGACCAAAGGCGTCAAACCGGGAGAGGTGGGGGGCTCTGTTATCATCGGCGGACACAGAAAGAAGACCGAAAAGGTGCTGACCCATCTTCGGCGCATGTATATGCCGCTGAAAAACTATATGGATCTTGCACCCGACCTGCTGGCCGGATATTGGAGCAAAGACAAAGATGTTCTGGGCGTCACCCACTTTGGAGAATTGATCCCGGAAGTCGTTTGGCTGAGCAGCGACTATGAAAAACGCCTGCTCGAGTTGATCGGTCTGCGCATATCCTACAAGGTCGGTAAATACAAAGGAGACACCCTCCAAACCGATACCAAGCAACGCATATTGCATATCAAGGACGAGTTAAAGAGAGAAGTTGAACAAGTACTGCGCCAGCGGTTGATCGCCCTCAGGAGTTATCTTCGCACCCCGGGCCGCGATCCCCATTTATCTCTGGAGGAAATATTTCGTTCAAGACCGGTCAGAACCATAGAGCTGACAGATTCGATAAGGGGCATCGTCAAGCGGCTTCGCCGGCGCAAGGCCTCAAAAGCAGAGCACTCCCAGCCGAATAATTAGCGACTTTTTACCATTTGAAAGGAAGACACTTGGCCAGTCACGGTGTTGACAGATTGAACGCGCATGAAATCATGGTTGTGGATGATAGCCAGATTATATTAAACCTTCTTCACAATCTTCTCAAAGGTAAGGGATACATCGTCCGTACTGCAATCAGCGGCGCGGAGGCATTACAATCCATATATATGCAGATCCCGGACCTGATCTTGCTGGACGTCAAAATGCCCGAGATGGACGGATTTGAAGTCTGCCGTCAGTTAAAATCAACAGAATCGACCCGGGAAATACCCATTATCTACCTCAGTGCAATGGATGAGACTTCACATAAGGTGGAAGGCTTCAAAACCGGCGGCGTGGATTACATTACCAAGCCCTTCCAAAGCGAAGAAGTATTGGCCCGTGTAAATACCCATCTGCAAATCAGAGAACTCACCGGCAGTCTGGAACAAAAAGTATCTGAACGGACACTCGCATTGACCCAGGTCAACAAAGACCTCAGGCAGGAAATCCTGCAACGCAAAAAAACAGAATACGCCCTGCAACAAGCGCGTGATAATTTGGAACGAATGGTGGAAGAACGCACGGCCGAGTTATCCATTAAAAATCGCCAATTGACCGCCGAAATCGAAAAACATCACAAAACCGAAGAGGCACTAAGAGAATCTGAAATTAAGTATCGAACCATTTTCGAAACTACGGCGTCCGCAACGATGATCATTGAAGATGAAGGCACCCTTTCATTGGTAAACACTGAATTCGAACGATTGACGGGTTTTACCAAGGCACAGGTAGAGGGGAAGAAAAAATGGACGCAGTTTGTCTTCGAAGGGGATCTCGAGCTTATGGAAAATTACAGTCGCCTGCGCCGCAATGATCCAGAAGCAGCCCCGCGAAACTACGAATGCCGCGTAATTGGAAGAAACGGACAGATCCGGAATATTTTCGTTACGGTGGAGATGATGCCGGGAACAGACCAAAGCGTGGTCTCGTTCCTGGATGTCAGCAAACTTAAACGGATTGAACAAACCCTGAGGGAGTCGGAGCGCCGCCTGCACTATCTTTCATCCAGATTGCTGGTTGCCCAGGAGAACGAACGACAACGTATCTCTATGGAAATCCATGATGAATTGGGGCAAAATCTTGCCGTTTTAAAACTAGAACTGACCACGCTGGCCGGAAAGTTGAGAAAAGATCAGGGGGCCCTGAAGGGTGGGTTTAAAAATATTCTGAAATTCATCGATGGCATTATTGAGGAGATGCGCCGAATCTCACGCGATCTGAGCCCTTCTATCATCCAAGATCTTAAGTTGGTCCGGTCCCTGGAGTGGATGCTGCATGACTTCAATAAACACACCGACATTGCCGTATCTAAAAAGATGATCGATATCGACACCATGTTCGATTCAAGAGAACAAATTATCATTTATCGTATCTTTCAAGAAGCTCTCAATAATATTCGCAAGCATGCCCAGGCACAGCATGTCAGCGTCGTCATGAAAAGTGAAAACGGCAATCTGCGCATTTCGATTAAGGATGACGGCAAGGGGTTCAGCGTCGATGAATTCTGGCATCGACATGTGGCGGATCGAGGCTTGGGGATCGCTTCGCTGGAGGAACGCACCAGAATGTTGGGCGGGACCTTTGATCTAAAGAGCCGGCAAGGCAAAGGAACCCACCTGACCATAGCCATCCCTGTGGGGTCTAAAAGAGGTGCTGTATGACGCCCTATCGAATTATTTTGGCTGACGATCACGTCATGCTTAGAGACGGCATAAAACAGATCATTAATGAAACCAAGGGAATGCAGGTTGTTGCAGAGGCATCGGACGGTCTTGAACTCCTGCAATTGGTGAAACAACACTTGGCAGATATGGTGATCCTCGATATCTCCATGCCGCGCCTGCGAGGTATAGAAGCCGCTCAAGAGATTCGAAAACTCTATCCCCGGATCAGAACCCTGTTCCTGAGCATGTACAAGACCAAAGAGTACCTGCACTTGGCGCTGTCGGCAGGCGCCAAGGGATACATGCTCAAGGAAGATACCGGCAGCGAGTTGATCCTTGCCATCGAAGCCATCCGCAACGGAAAGACCTATTTATCCCCCCTCATCGAAAAGGATCTTCCGGATGACTTCATTGGCATTGGCCGTGGCGACGGTGACCTGCAGGAGGATCCGTTGTCATGCCGTGAAAGGCAAATTTTAAAATTGATCGCGGAGGGTAAAACCAGCAAAGAAATTTCCGCCCTGCTCTTTATCAGTATCCACACGGTAAACAATCACCGCAAAAACATTAAGAACAAGCTCAAGATCCGCAAGAACGCGGATCTTGTCAAATACGCCATACAGCAGGGCTATGTTACTTAATCGGGCAAGTTCATGTCATTGCCTTCAACGGTATTTCGGCCAACCACATTCCGGCGGACATGATGGCAATCAGGCCGAAATAACCCAATGCAATGAGAGTTCGGCTCTTAACATCCATGTCGTAATAGGCAGTGTTCTTGCCTTTTAGCATTTTGAAAAAAGAGAAGGCGCCGATCAACAGAATCAGAAAGAGAAGGGGGGACTGGGTTTTGTAAAAAAGCAGTCCTCCCAGGGCAAAGCCGACCAACCACAACCAGCGGCTGATGACGCCTACGATTCGGCCGCCGTCCAGAGGGGATACCGGTAACATGTTGAACAGGTTGATCAAAAAACCGGTTGAGGCCAAGGCATACCAGAAAGAACTCTGCGTCGTGTAACCGATGCCCAGGCAAACAACGGCTCCGAGGGTGCCCAGGGCCGGTCCGCCGATGCCTACCAAAGCTTCAATGTAGGCGTTGCGCGGCATGCCTTTCATGGCGATGACAGCCCCCACGAAAGGTATAAAGACAGGCGCACCGGCAGGTATGCCCTGTTGTCGCATGACCAACCCGTGGCCCAACTCATGAACGAAGATCAGCATAACAAATCCAATTGCAAATGGTACGCCCCAGATGGAGCCGTAGGCCCATACTGTGATGAGCATGGTGACCAGGGTTTTGAGCTTAGCGAACTTGACCAGTACCGGAAGCCATTTTAACTTCCCCAGCACCAGTGCCAGGATTGCGCCCATGGGCCCCCAGCGCTTCAGAAAGGTCTTGGCTTGGGATTTTTGCGTTTCGCCGGTCTCTTGTGAAGGTCCTAGCTGCTGTTTGGCCGCCATGTGAGCCGCTACCAACCGCAGGTTTTTGATCCTTTTTTGTGTT
>JASFKE010000070.1:0-11083 GCA_050118795.1 Desulfobacteraceae bacterium
CCACGGAAAAAGTACAGCCTCTTTTTGATCAGGCCAAATCCGTTTATCTCGTGAAAATGGATGTCGCCAAGGACATTCACGGCAATGGCAAAACATGCCACGGTGTTTTGGAGGAGATGGAACAGACTGGAACCATTATCAGCGCCAACTTCAATCTTGAGGACTCCAGCCAATTGGATGCCGAATGGATCCCAGACGTACCTATCATGCTCTTTTTATTCGGATCAATCTTGAAACCGGACGACATCAACGTTCTGTTTGAGATCGGTACCGACCAAATTTTTCAACTCAGAGAAGATAATGCCCTCTATCACTTGAATGGCGATCCGGTTGCCCGGCCAGAGGATGCAACGGTCTCAGCAACGCCGCCAAAACAAGATTCGGATACCCTGCCGCGACCAGCGGATGATTCGCCGTACCGGGAGACAGGGCAAACGCCATCATCGGAGGAGATCTGTGAACCGGAGCCTCCGTCAGTTAAACCGGCAGCATCGGCAATGGAAACTGAAACAGTGCCGCTGCCGACGGTTGCCAAAGCCAGGGCCAATAAACGGCAGGCAAAGGTCGAACACGAAACCAGTTTGCGGGTTCACGTCAGTTTGTTGGATCAGTTGATGACGCTGGCAGGTGAACTGGTGCTCAGCCGCAATCAATTGCTTCAATCGATTACCTCCAGCGACCATCGCGGATCTGAGATTGCCGGTCAACGAATCGATCTGATAACTTCGGAGCTGCAAGAGGCCATCATGCTGACCCGCATGCAGTCCATCGGCAATGTCTTTAATAAATTCCCGAGGGTGGTCCGCGATCTTGCCCAAACCTTGGGCAAAGAGATCGATTTGACCCTGGAAGGCAAAGACGTAGAGCTGGATAAAACCATTATCGAGGCCATTGGGGATCCTTTGACCCACCTGGTGCGCAACTCGGTTGACCATGGCATTGAAACACCGGCTGTCCGGCGTCAGGCCGGCAAGAACGCGACGGGTCAAATCTACTTAAAAGCCTATCATGAAGCCGGTCAGGTCAATATTGAAATAACCGATGACGGCAAAGGTTTGGATGGTGATAAATTGGCATCCAAGGCCATCCAGAAAGGCCTGATAAATGAAGATCAAGCCAAACTCATGTCCCAAAGGGAAAAAACGAACTTAATCTTCCTGCCTGGTTTTTCGACGGCTGACAAGGTCACCGACGTATCCGGCCGGGGGGTTGGGATGGATGTGGTCAAGACCAACCTGGATCAGCTGGGCGGTATCATCGATATCGATTCCGAACCCGGCAAAGGTACCACCATCCGCATCAAACTGCCGCTGACGCTGGCCATTATTCCCTGCCAAATCGTTCTGACAGGCGGTGAAAGATATGCCATTCCCCAGGTCAACCTGGAAGAGTTGCTGCGCATACCGGCCGATCAGGTACAAAATCGCATCGAACGGGTCGGGGACGCGGACGTGGTGCGTTTGCGGGGCAATTTGCTGCCGCTCATTCGGTTGTCAGACGTCATTGGGGTTGAATCCCAATACATCGACCCCGAAACCGGTGAGTCCAAACCTAACCGCAGGAAATCGTTGACGGATCGACGCTCAAAGAGAAGTCCCTTGTTGGCAAATGGGGAGGCAGCACCCGATGAAGGGTCGCGCGCGGACGAAAACGGACAGCCGCCCCGCAGCGGGAAAGATCGCCGTTATCATGCCGAGAGCGCTCTGAATGTCGTGGTTGTCTCCACCGGCGCCATGAAATACGGGCTGGTGGTGGATGAGCTCAACGATTCCGAGGAAATTGTTGTCAAACCGCTGGGCCGCAACCTGAAAAGTTGTAAAGGTTATGCCGGCGCCACCATCATGGGCGACGGACGGGTGGCCTTAATCCTGGATGTTTCCAACCTCGCGCAGATGGCCGGGCTGACCTCCATAGAGGGATCGTCCCGGGCCGCTGAAATCGCCCGGGCCGAAAAGGAGGCCGTGCGTGCCAATTCGGATATGCAGGCGTTGCTGATCTTCCGCAGCGCAGAAAATGAACAATTCGCCGCCCCGCTCAATCTGGTCGAGCGCATTGAGAAGATAAAAAGTACGGATATCGAGAACCTTGGCGGCAAGCGGGTGATCAAATACCGTGGCGGCAGTCTGCCGCTGTTCAGCATTGATGAAGTGGCCATGGTCAATCCTCTGGCCGATATGGAAAACATGCTGGTCATTGTTTTCAATGTGGCCAATCGTGAAGTGGGCTTGCTGGCCATGGGGCCGGTGGATGCCCAAGAGGTCAACCTCCACATCGATGGTGCCACTTTGCGCCAGGACGGCATCATGGGGTCCGCCATTATCAATGACAATACCACCTTGTTGGTGGATATCTATGAAATTGTCAGGGCATTGAATCCCCAATGGTTTGAGGAAATCGAACTTGCGGAATCAGATGAAGGGGTTGCCCCCACCATACTCTTTGCCGAAGACTCCAGTTTCTTTCGCAGCCAGGTGAAAGGATCCATTGAAAAAGAGGGCTTCAACGTACTTGAAGCCGAAGACGGCGCCATTGCCTGGGATTTGTTGGTTGAAAATGCCGATGTTGTTTCACTGGTCGTCACGGATATTGAAATGCCCAACATGAACGGATTTGAGCTTTCGGAAAAAATCAAAAGCAGTCCGGCATTTGCTCATCTTCCGGTCATTGCACTGACCACCCTGGCGGGGGAAGAAGATATCGCCACAGGCAAAAAGGTTGGGATCGATGACTACCAGATCAAATTGGATCGCGAAAAGCTGATGAACAGTATTCATGGTTTTCTCAAAGCGATAGCCGCCTAATTGATTAATACATTGTTGGGCTGGAACCCCTTAAAGGGTAAACGTCCGGCACAAAGGAGATAAATGCGATGAACGAAATGCCGCAAAACAATCAATCGGTAGAGCTGGCCACATTTTATGTGGGTGGGGCACTTTGTGGTATGGACATACTCAATGTCCAGGAGATCAACAAACTCATGGACATGACCAAAGTCCCCCAATCGCCGGAGTATGTCACCGGCATATTGAATCTACGCGGACAAATCGTAACCGTCATTGACCTGGGAAAGAAACTGGGATTGAGCCAAACAGCTCTCAGTGACTCTTCTCGCAATATCATCGTCAACTCGGACAACGAATATATTGGCCTGCTGGTTTCCCGCATCAGCGATGTGGTCAGGGCCAAGTGGGAAAAGGTGGAAGAGCCACCGGCCAACATCGGTGGCGTTCAAGGCGCATTTTTCAAAGGCGTCTTTAAAACCAAAGACCGGCTAATCGGCATCCTCGATGTGAACAAAGTGCTGGCCGATGACAATTAGGCAACGCGCTTATTTAAAAAAAGAGCCCACCGCAATACAGTTATGGATAGGTTGTAAATGAGTTCTTCACCGCCACTGAAAGTGTTGATCGTCGATGACACGGTTGTGTATCGAAAAATTGTCAGTGATGTAATGGCTGATATCCCCGATGTAAAAGTTGTGGGTACCGCCCACAACGGCAAGGCAGCTCTTCTAAAAATCAAAACCCTTCAGCCGGATCTGCTGACCCTCGATATAGAGATGCCGGAAATGAGCGGTTTGGAGCTTTTGCAGCACATGAAATCAGAGCATCCGCATGTGGGTGCCATCATGCTCAGCACCCTCACCCAAAAGGGGGGCAGCATGACCATGCGTGCGCTTGAACTGGGCGCCTTTGACTTTGTTCCCAAGCCTCAAGCGGGAACATTGGCCAACAACAAAAAGGCGGTTAAAGACGCACTGCTCCCCATGCTGCAGGCCTTCCAGCGCAGTCGTGCGATCCGTGGTGCGATCCGCACAGTAAACAGCGGCCAGCGGCGACCTTCCTCCAACCGTCCCCGTGCTCAGGTACTCAAAACGCCCCTTACACCGCCTCAAAAACGATCCGGCCCATCTTCCATAGTGGGTATCGGCATATCCACAGGGGGCCCCAATGCCCTTGCCCAGGTGCTGCCCCAATTACCAGGCGACATCGGCGTGCCGGTGGTCATTGTCCAACATATGCCGGCCATGTTCACCCAATCGCTGGCCAAAAGCTTAAACAGTAAATGCGCCCTCGAAGTCCATGAAGCCGTAAACGGCGAACCGTTGCACCCCAACAAGGTCTATATCGCACCGGGTGGCAAGCAGATGAAAATCGTTGCCGGTGCCGATGGGAGAGCGCGCGTGATCAAGATCACCAATGATCCACCCGAAAACAGCTGCAGGCCGTCCGTTGATTATCTTTTTCGATCCATAGCGGAACTCTATGTGGGACGCGCCACAGGTGTGATCATGACGGGGATGGGTTCGGACGGTACAGCCGGCTTGATACAGATGAAAAACAGTGGGGCGTTTATCATCGCCCAAGATGAATCAACATGTGTCGTATTCGGCATGCCGAAAGATCCCATTGAAAGAGGCATTGTCGATGTCGTCTCCCCATTGGGCATGATCTCCAAACAGATTATCAACACGCTCCCCAAACAAAAAGCAAGGTGGTAGTAAATATGCCGGGAACCGCATTCGATAGATTGTCCAGACCAGCACCGACCGCCCCCCAAAAGTCGCCGCCTGTCAACGCCGGATTAAAAAAGAACGTCAAAATCAGTTCGGATGAGATTCAGCTGCTATCAAAGTATATTTACGCTCTATCAGGAATTCACATCGAGGCCTCCAAAGCATACCTGCTTGAAACCCGCCTTGGGCGCCTCTTAGAGACCGAACAGTGCGCATCGTACGGCGAGTTCTACCACAAAGCCAAAGCAGACACTTCAAAAACGCTTGAGAAAAAAATTCTTGATGCCATTACGACCAATGAAACTCTTTTTTTCCGGGACGCCAGTCCGTTTGAGCTGCTCAAACACAAGATCCTGCCGGAAGTCATCGACAGGAAGAGCTCAGCGGCCTTAAAATCTCCCATTCGTATTTGGAGCGCGGCCTGTTCTACAGGCCAGGAAGTCTACAGCATTGCTATTGTTTTAAAAGAGCTTTTGGGCAACACACAACTGGACGTTAAGTTAACCGGCACGGATCTGTCCAATGCCGCTATCAAGCAAGCCAGCTATGGCTCCTATAATAAATTTGAAATCGAACGAGGCCTTCCCCGAGAGCGATTGCAACGCTATTTTACGGCTGATGGCGCCAATTGGAAAGTAAAAGACCAGATCCGGGTTATGGCATCGTTCCGGAAATTCAATTTAATGCATCCATTCAATGCTCTGGGTAAGTTTGATATCATTTTCTGCCGAAATGTGGCCATCTATTTTACTTTAGAGGATCGCAAGAAGCTCTTTCAAAAACTGGCCAGTGTATTGGAGCCTGATGGTTATTTGATCATCGGATCCACAGAGTCGCTAACGGGGGTATGCCCGCGATTTGTACCAAAACGACATTTAAAATCTTTATTTTATCAACTTCGGTAAACAATGATCGATTTACCGTCGGTTGATCATGGAGGTAAGCCCATGCAATCTCTAAAAATCTTAGTCGTCGATGATGATCCGGTCACCAGAGGCCTGCTGTCGAAGAGACTGGCCAAAAACGACTATGATGTTGAAACAGCTGAAAATGGGATTGAAGCTGTTCGCAAACTCACCGAAAACTATTATGATGTGGTCCTCACCGACTTGATGATGCCGGGAGGTGTCGACGGCATCGGTGTCCTGGAATCATCTAAGGAGATCAACCTGAAAACTGAGGTGATCCTTATTACTGCGCATGGAACCATCGACAACGCCATTGTCGCCATGAAAAAAGGGGCTGCGGACTACCTTGAAAAGCCCATCAACTTTGATGAACTGTTTCTGCGGCTGGAAAAGATCAAAAATTTAAAGCACCTGATGAAAAATGCCAATGATTTACGCGAAGCCATGGATGTCACCGAGCAGACCTCATCTGAAACCATTCAGACATTGGAGATGACGGTTGCTAAACTGGAAAGTCGGTTGTCTCAGATCAAATCGATTCTCTGCCAACAAAATGTAGCACCCGATCAGCGCATTGAGATGGCTATCAGTAAATATTGATAGCCCCATGATGCTTCAATAGCCGAGAAAAAATATGGAAACCATCTGCCACGGTTAAACCCGTCATGGCTCAGGCGTACCTCTCCCCTACCCGTCCTTTGAGAGTATACGCAATCACCTAAAAAAGTTTGGCGACAACTTTTCCACAACCCCTTGCACTCCTTTGCTAAACATTTTAGATTCAACACTTGGTTTTAGTGAGTAAATCTCTTGTGCAGGATAGGAGCGCGCATATGAATCAACTGCTTGCCTTTATCAATCGTATGACCGAAATTGCCCAAAATGACTCACTCCCGGCGGTGGCCTTAAATGCCGCGGGGGCAATCATCTTGTCTGCGATCGCATGGGGCATCATCAAAACCGTGTTGCGATTGATCCGGAAACGTCTCACCGCATTCAATTGGTTCAACACCCATCAAAATGTGTTCGACATGATCCGCAGAGCAATTGGTTTAGGCCTGGTCCTTTTCCTGGGAACTTATCTGATTCGTCTATTTCACCTGCAGATGATCGAAAAGCTCTACCTTGCCTTATTTGTTGTGCTCATTGCCACACCCGTTAAAGATTTCATACTGGTCATTCTGGGCACCCTCGAACAGACGTGGGCCGATCGAACCGATACAAAAATCGATAACATTGTCGTTGACCTGCTGAACCGGTTTTCCGGCGCCATCGTATATGCCGTGGCTGTTGTCCTGGCATTGGATATCATGGGTATAAATGTCATGCCTTTTGTGGCCGGAGCCGGTGTCATGGGGGTGGCGATCGGTTTTGCCGCCAAAGACACATTGTCCAATTTAATCGCCGGCATTCTGCTGATCATTGACCGGCCCTTCGAAATCGGTGACCGCATCGAAGTCTGGAGCGCTCCGGCCGGCAGTGCCAGTTGGGGTGACGTCATCGACATCGGCCTGCGTGCCACCAAGATACAAACCACCGATAATATTATCATCGTAATACCCAACAACGAGATTATGAAGCGGGATATCGTCAACTATACCCTGACCTCCAGCAGCATTCGTGTTCGGATCAATATCGGTGTGGCTTACGATACCGACATCGAACTTGCAAAAAAAATTATCATCGCTGTTGCATCCGATGTTCAATGGGTACAAGATGATCCGAAGCCAAAGGTTGTGGTCAGAAATTTTGGCGAGTCGTCAGTGGATCTTCAATTGAGGGTCTGGATAACAGACGCGAGACAGCGCATGAACACCATCTCAACGGTAACGGACCGTGTCAAAACGGCCTTTGATGCCAATAAAATTGAGATCCCCTATCCCAAGCGCGACATCCATATCGTTGGAAACAGTTAGTTAATGCTCCTGCACGGCCTTTGGATATCGACCTGCTCAATGGGCAATCGTTTGCCCAAGATTAATTGAGCCGTTTTTTTGAACTGGCCGGCTGTATCGGTGACATATATCCGGCAACGGCCCTTGCCGGCGGAATTTACCGATGCTTCACGGCCATGGGGATTAAAATGCCGGTGAACCTGGTCGGCGATCGCCTCCGCAGAGTCCACTAAAGCAACTTGTGCACCGATTTTTCTTTGAATGACATCGCGCAACACAGGGTAATGGGTGCATCCCAAGATGAGGGTGTCAATCTGTCGGGTTTTTAGAGGCGCCAAATACTTTCGAACGATCATAACGGTTTCCGGCTTTTTGAGCCACCCCTCTTCAACCAAAGGCACCAATAGAGGACATGGGGTCATCACGACTTTGGCTTTGGCTTGAATATCGAGAATTTTACGCTCATAGATCCCACTGGATATGGTGGCGCGGGTTCCAATGATACCGATTTTCAACCTCTTCGATCGCTCAACCGCCAGTCGGGCACCCGGCCCGATGACTTCGAATACCGGCATTTGGAACCTCGAACGCACAGCCTCATAAGCATGGCTTGAGGCGGTATTGCAAGCAATGACAATTATTTTGGCGCCATGCCGCACTAAAAAATCGGCAGTGTTGAGTGAATACCGGACGATGGTCTCTTTACTTTTGCTTCCATAAGGTGTGCGCGCCGTATCACCCAAGTAGATAATCTCCTGGTCCGGCAGCAGGTCCATCAGTGCGCGAACGACAGTGAGCCCGCCAATACCCGAATCAAAAACACCGATCATAAACTCATCCCAAATCGAACAAATCTAAAATTAACCCCATTGTTGCAATAGTCTTTAGGGCTTCAGGGCCAAGGGGCGGCAATATCTTCACAAGGGCTTGCATAAAAATGTGAAGTTATTTTCTCTCGGGTCTTAAGGCAACGCAGAGATAATCGCGCAGGCGTACTTCATCAACATCAGCCTGCATTCCCGGGCAGACGCTGGCCATGATTCGCCAATTTCCAATATCTTCCAACAAACTGCCGATATATGGCCACTGACGGCACATTCGGGGTTTGATGGCATGGATGGTACAATTTTGATCCCAAAAAATACAGTAGCCGTCGGCGCGCTGCGCCAAAACAAAGCGTTTGCCAGAGGGAGCACAATAGTGTTCTATGAAAGCGGAAATAGAGATCTCCAGATGTTTGGCAATGGCGGCCATATCTTTTTGCGTAAGATATGTGCCGCCAAACCCCTTGCAGCAATCGCCGCATTGGGTGCAGTCAAAAAAAGATGGGTCAGATGTCATGGCGGCTGTCCAGGGCACACTTGAGGGTCATCTGGTCAATATATTTCAGATCGCCTCCAATGGGTATGCCAGTAGCGATGCGGGTAAGCTTGATATCTGATGAAGCCAATGAATTGGCGATATAATTGGCGGTGGACTCTCCCTCCACACTGGTACCCGTGGCAATCACAACTTCATCCACGGTACCTTGGGCCAGGCGGTGACGTAACTCGTCCATTCGAAGTTCCTGGGGACCGATCCCATCGATTGGAGAGAGCACCCCCCCCAAAATATGATATAATCCCTTGAATGCACCGGATTTCTCAATGGAAACCATGTCAGCCGGTTGTTCCACCACACAGAGCAGCCGGCGATCTCTGGCTTCATCCTGGCAGATTTTGCATCGCTCCGTGTCACTTAAAGCGTAACACATGGAGCACAGTTTAACCTTCTGCTTCACCGCAACGATGCTGTGGGCCAATTGTTCGGCTTCGGCCAAAGGCTTGCCCAAGATATGAATCGCCAGCCTCTCCGCGGTTTTTTCACCCACACCGGGCAGCCTGGCAAAATTTCGAATCAGTGTTTGAATGGACTTCGGATAATGGTGCATCGGTCACCATCTACATGATTCCGGGAATGTTCATGCCACCGGTTATTTTTCCCATCTCTCCGGCGACCATTTCCTGGGCTTTGTTCAAAGCGTCATTGACTGCGGCCAACACCAGGTCCTGGAGCATCTCGACATCGTCGGGATCGACCACCTCTTTATCGATGGTAATGGATACAATCTGCTGTTTGCCGTTGGCCACCACATTGATCATACCGCCGCCGGCTGATGTTTCTACCGTTCTCTGGGCAAGCTCTTCCTGCATCTTCAACATCTTGGATTGAAGCTTCTGCGCTTGCTTCATCATGTTACCCATACCCTTCATAGGTCACTCCTCCTTCGGTACTTGAATATCGATCACTCTACCGTCAAACAGTTCCATGGCCTCCATCACCAGCGGGTGGCTTACGGCCTCTTGCTTAAGATGGCTGATCTTTTTTTTTTTCTTCTGTTTCGTAGCGTGATCTTGAAAATTGGCATTTATGTTGAGTTCTACCGGCCGCTCCAGCATAGAGCGGCACTGTTCTTCTATGGTCTTTTTATGCTTGGTGATGTTTTTAAGCGTGAATTCGTTCCCATTCACCTCCAGGTCGAGCTGTCCATCATCGCCGGATTTCAGACGGCACTTTGCAAGAAATCCTGCCAAAGAGGGTTTACTCTCCGATATGCGTCCCACAATCGCACGCCAAAGCGCATCCATATCTTGGGGCCGGTTTGCACCTAAGCTGCTCGCCATTGGCGCATCAACCTTGGGCTCAGCCGGCATCTTCACCGCCCCTTGGGCGCGACGCGATACCGGCGGCGTACTGTTGGACGCCTGCTGCCCCTGCTGCCCCTGCTGTCCCAGCTGTCCTGAAGTTAATTTGGATTGGAGCTTATCCAGATGCTCGATCAGGGTCTCTATGGGCAGCGAGGGTGCCGTTTGAAATAGTTTCAAAAACACCATCTCCAACCCCAACCGTGGCTGACTGGAGAGCTTAATGACAGGCTCTGCTTGAAACAACAAGTCAAAAATTTGCAGTAGATAACTTTGTGAAACATCTTCCACTTGCGATTTCAACTGTTCGATTTCCTGCTGCGGTAAATCCGCCAAGCGGTCCGCCTCCGGTCCCAGTTTCACAATGGTAAGGTGATGAAAATGGGCCACCAGATCGAAATAGAACCGCTTTAACTCATATCCATTGCGCCAGACGGCGTCGATTCCGGCCAGCACTTGCCCCATGTCCCGTTTAAAGACAGCCTTGGAGATATCAAGGAGATGTTTGCGATCGACAACCCCGAGCAGTTCGCCAATCAACTCTGAGGTGACAGGACCTTGGGCGCAGGCCAAAACATGGTCCAACAGACTCAAACCATCCCGCATGCTGCCGCTGGCCTCTTGGGCAATCAGCGATAGACTGTGATCATCGATCTCGATATTCTCTTTTTCACAGATATAACGCATATGCCCGGCAATGGCCTTGCCATCAATCCGCCGCAAGTCATGTCGCTGGCACCGGGAAAGAATGGTAATGGGGATCTTATGCACTTCAGTGGTGGCAAAGATGAACATGATATGCTCGGGAGGCTCTTCCAACGTTTTCAACAGTGCGTTAAAAGCCGCCAGACTGAGCATGTGGACTTCATCGATGATGTAAATTTTAAAACGGCTATGGACGGGCATATATTTGAGATTTTCACGGAGCTCGCGAACCTGATCCACGCTATTGTTCGAAGCGCCATCGATTTCAAAAACATCGGCGGCATTGCCGGCCGTGATCTCCATACACGATTGGCACTGATTGCATGGCTGGGCTGTGGGACCGCTTTTACAATTCATGGCTTTGGCCAGAATACG
>JASFKE010000071.1:0-11012 GCA_050118795.1 Desulfobacteraceae bacterium
CGCTCCAAAGCGCCAATGCGCTGCGCCTCACGGGTATTGACCAGCAGCATGGAGGAGCCGGATTTTCCGGCCCGGGCTGTGCGGCCGCTGCGATGGGTGTAACGCTCCGCATCGTCGGGGAGATTGTAATTGATGACGTGGGTGATATCGTCCACATCCAGCCCCCGGGCCGCGACGTCCGTGGCAACCAGGATCTGCAGGGTCCGCTCCCTGAATTTGCGCATCACGGCGTTGCGCTGCTCCTGGGAGAGATCACCATGCAGGGCTTCGGCGTTGTAGCCCTCTCTCATAAGTTTTTCCGCCACCGTGCGGGTCTCCTGACGGGTACGGCAAAAGATCAGCCCGTAGATATCGGGTTCATGGTCGATGAGACGTTTCAGGGCGGCGTAACGGTCCTTCTCTTTGACCACGTAGCAGGAGTGTCGAATATTTTCTGCGCCGAGGTTTCGGCGGCCGATGGCAACCTGGGCCGGGTCCTGCATGTAGGTCTTGGCAATGCGGGCGGCGCCCGGCGACATGGTGGCGGAAAAGAGCCAGATATGTTTGTTTTCGGGGATCTGTTTCAATATGTCGTCGATATCCTCCTGAAAGCCCATACTGAGCATTTCATCGGCTTCGTCCAACACGCCGTACCTGATGTGCCGGGTGGACAGGGCCTTGCGTCGAATCAGATCCAGCAGCCGTCCGGGAGTGGCCACAATGATATGCACGCCTCTTTTGAGCTGTTTCACCTGCTCACCGATGCTCGCGCCCCCATACACCGCCGTGATACCGGCATTTTTGATATAGCGCGCATAACGGTTCAGGTCTCCGGTAATTTGGAGGCAGAGCTCCCGGGTGGGGCAGATGATCAGCGCCTGGGGCTTGGCCACCTTGAAGTCAATGAGTTGCAGCAGGGGCAGCCCGAAGGCTGCGGTTTTTCCGGTACCGGTTTGGGCCATTCCCACCAGGTCGGTTTGGCCGTTCAGGATAGCGGCGATGGCCTTTTCCTGTATGGGGGTGGGATGTTCAAATCCCAAGGCCGCAACGGCTTTGAGAAGGTTGGGATTCAGTCCCAAAGCATCAAATGTCATCTGTGCCATACCTCGATATGTTGCGTTACCGCAAATCCATTGGGTCCCATACCCCATCGGCAGGGATCGAACCCAAAAATATAGCCGCCCGGTTTTCCCGGACGGCTCAAGTCAGCGTCACTCAGCTATTGGCCAACCACCTTTATTTCATGGTTGGCCGTGAAATACAACCGCCATGTTCGGTTAAACCACGCCCTGGGGCATAGGCGCAATTTTCTCCCCGCCCAATACATACCCGCCGTCGATGCGAAGCACGCTGCCGGTCATAAAAGGAGCCTGTCCAATTACAAATCGCACCGCTTTGACCACATCTTCCAATCGGCCGGTGCGTCCCAGCAAAGTGTGCTCCATAAGGGCCCGTTTTTGCTTGTGGCTGAGCAGGCCCCACCCACGGGTATGCTCGGCGTGGCGGGTTTCGAAGATACCCAGCATGATCTCGTTGACCCGAACTTGCGGAGCTCCCAGCCGAGCCCAGGTTTCGGTGAGCAGTGAGATGCCCCGGTTGGCTGCGGCATACCCTTCGTTAAACAGGTAGGATGCCGGTCCGCTCCGGCCCACCAGCCCCGCGATGCTGGAGAAGTTGATGGCCACACCGTCGCCGGATGCCTTCAAATGTGGCAGGGCGGCGTTGAACACCCACTGTTTGGCCCTTAAAGTAGTGGCCAACTCCAGGTCCCACTGCTCCGGCACGTACTTGCCGTGGACCACCGGCCACCCACCGCGTTCGATATTGTTGATGAGAATATCCAAACGGCCAAATCGCTTAATGACCCCTTGAACCAGATCGTCGATGGCATCTGTATCGAGCAGGTTCACTTTGGCGATCCAATGCTCCGGATGGGCGTCGGCGGCATCCTCTTGCAGCGCGACAAGGCTCTCAGGCCAGTCATAATAGGTGTAAACTACTTTCACCCCCGCCCGGGCCAGATCGATCCCGACGGCTTTGCCGATGCCTTTGACGCCGCCCAGCACCAAGGCGACTTTATTGGTAAGATCCATAGGTCGTTCACTTTCTTAGGGCGTTTTGCCAAATAGAAGCTGTTTGATCCAGTCCAGGGACCACGCCAACCATGCACCATCATCGTCCTGGTCGGGAAGCGGGACAAGATGATCTTTATCCATACCCGGCAGTTGTCCGGTCGATGCTCTTGCTTTCAGGGTGTCCAGATCATAAAACGCCATCCGGGTGAGCGACTGGTGTTCGTCCGAGAGCTGTCCGGGACGCATTTGGTTTTTCATGGCGATCAGCTCCATGAGCGCATCATTCATGCGGTGGTACTGCCCAAGCTCCTGACTTAAAATCCATTGGCGCACCGTCTGTCCACCGGGTTGTTCAAACCCGCGGCAGTGGGGCTCCCGAAGCAGGGCATAATGTTCTGAAAGGCTGCCGTCCAGCCTGGACCGTTGCAGGGCCCGCGCCAGGGGATAGATTCGGCACGATGAAGGGCGTGCGTCATAAACACTACAGCCACCGGGGGTGACGAAAGGGCATTGTTTCCCCTTGTCGGCCGAAAAGCGCAGAGAAGCCACAGGCAGGCCCGTGGCGGGTCCGCAATAAACCACGGCGTACCGGTCCATAAACGTTTGGGATGTCATTTTGAGATGCTTTTTCAAACGCAATACGTCATAGGGCATCAGCGCCTGGTTGAGATCTCTGCAGCAGTGGTTGAAGCACGGCACCTCTTTGTGGCAAGCGAAGCCGAAGGTGTCGTCAATGCCGATGGGAATCAGTTCAGGTTCTTTCATTGGGGAAATGCTCCTTGCTATACCCTTATTATAGATCTGATACGGGTCACTTTCATTAGGATAAATCCTCTCCGGACGCAACCGTGATATGGGCAGCGCAACATTTTTGGCGGCGGCGCCCTCTGCTTTGGGGCGGAGTCCATAGCCCAGGAGCGGTGGGATTTGGTAGTTTAAACCACTCATACTATATATGGTGACAAAAGATGGCTCACCAACAACATGTTGGAGCCTGCAATTTAGTTAAAACTGTTTTTTCCAATTCAGCTCCCAGTGGCGTGAAAATTATTGACAAGGGGGTGGCGGAATGATATTCATTTATCCTTGTTCCAACCATATGCTTCTGAATTTACAGAGTATTTCTCGACTTCTGAGGCCATGCGACCCACGCGTGCCACGCATTGACGGGGCGAGGATTTTTTGGGCTTTATTTCAAATTTATATATTTTAAGTCCGATCCAGACAAGTTTTCGGGCATCCAAAAAAAAACATGAAGGGAGGTATCGGTAAGGCTTATTTTCAGTGTCATTCGAGAGTCTGTTGGTTGAATAGATTAAACCAAAACTTTTAGGAGGTATATTAAATGCCAAGTTTCGTAATTCAGGAAAAATGTGACGGTTGCAAAGGTGGCGATAAGACCGCTTGCATGTACATTTGCCCCAATGACCTGATGGTCCTCGACCCCGACGCTATGAAGGCTTACAACCAAGAGCCGGATCAGTGCTGGGAATGCTTTTCCTGCGTCAAAATTTGTCCTACCCAAGCCATCGAAGTCCGTGGATATGCCGACTTTGTACCCCTGGGAAGCTCCATTATGCCCATGATGGGCACCGAGGACGTCATGTGGACCTGCAAGTTCCGCAACGGCCTCATCAAACGCTTCAAGTTCCCCATCCGCACCACTCCTGAAGGCGCCGCCAATTCATATGATGATCTGAAAGGCAAGGATCTGGAAAGCGCGCTGCTGTCGACCCAAGAAGCAGACGGCGTGACGATTCCGACTCCGAAGACCGCGTAGGGCTGGCCCTGAACCAATCTAATTTGATGCTTTTCCAAAAATTATTTAGGAGGATAATATGGCATTACCGAATAAACCTTTGGGTGAACTTAAAGCCGTACGTGACCCTGAAGTAGTTGAAAAAGAAGTCGATATTCTCATTGTTGGCGGTGGCATGGCTGCCTGCGGAACCGCTTTCGAAATTAAAAAATGGATGGGCGACGATCAGACCGTTCTACTGTGCGACAAAGCCGCAATGGAACGTTCCGGCGCCGTGGCCCAGGGTCTTTCCGCCATCAATACCTACATTGGCGAAAACGCCCCCGAGGACTACGTTCGCATGGTCCGCAACGACCTGATGGGCATCGTTCGCGAAGACTTGATCTTTGATCTGGGCTGCTACGTGGACGACTCTGTTCACCTGTTCGAAGAGTGGGGCCTGCCGGTTTGGAAAAAAACCGAAGACGGGAAAAACCTGGACGGTAAAAAAGGCCAGAAGATGGGCACCCTCAAGAGCGGTGCAGCACCTGTCCGCACCGGTAAATGGCAGATCATGATCAACGGTGAATCCTACAAACGCATCGTTGCCGAAGCTGCTAAAAAAGCTTTGGGCGAAGACAACATCATCGAGCGTTGCTTCATCGTTGAGCTGCTGCTGGACGCCAACGTCGAAAACCAGATCGCCGGCGCTGTGGGTTTCTCCGTGCGTGAGAACAGAGTCTACATCATCAAATGTAAAACCATGATGGTTGCCTGCGGCGGCGCTGTAAACATCTATCAGCCCCGTTCGGTTGGCGAGGGTAAAGGCCGCGCCTGGTATCCGGTATGGAACGCGGGCTCCACCTACACCATGTGTATGAAGGTCGGTGCCGAGCTGACCATGATGGAAAACCGTTTCACCCCGGCCCGCTTTAAAGACGGATACGGCCCGGTTGGTGCCTGGTTCCTGCTGTTCAAAGCCAAAACCCTCAACGGCCTGGGCGAAAACTTTGCCGCCAGCGACGCCGCCAAGGCTGAGCTGGAAAGATACGCTCCGTACGGTACAGCCGCCATCACCCCCACCTGTCTGCGTAACCACCTCATGCTGTTCGAAATGAAAGAGGGCCGCGGCCCGATCATGATGGACACCGTGACCGCTTTGGCGACCCTGGGCGAAACCATGGACAAGAAAGAGCTCAAGCACCTCGAGTCCGAAGCTTGGGAAGATTTCCTCGACATGACCTGCGGCCAGGCCAACCTGTGGTGTGCACAAGACTGTGAACCGGAAAAGAAAAACTCCGAAGTTATGCCCACCGAACCTTACCTGCTCGGTTCGCACTCCGGCTGCTGCGGTCTGTGGACCTCCGGCCCGGATCATGACTGGGTACCGGATGCATACAAAATCAAGGCCCGCAACGGCAAGGTCTACAAACAAATGACCACAGTCGAAGGTCTGTTCACCGCCGGTGACGGCGTGGGCGGTTCCGGCCACAAGTTCTCCTCCGGCTCCCATGCCGAAGGTCGCATCGCAGCCAAACAGATGGTGCGCTATGCCAAAGACTTCGCCGATTTCACCCCGGCCCTGAAACAGTCCGCCCAGGAACTGGTCGATATGGTTTACAAACCGGTTCGCACCTTCCTGGAGCACCAGGAGTACACCACGGCGATCAACATCAACCCCAACTACATTAAACCCGAAGGCATGATGTATCGGTTGATGAAAGCCACCCATGAGTATGGCGCCGGCACGGCGACCTACTATCAGACCAGCAACAAGTCGCTGGAAGTGGTGATGGACCTGTTGAACACCATGCGCGAAGACTGCGATAAAATGGCTGCCGGCGATCTGCATGAACTGATGAGAGCATGGGAGATCTATCATCGCATCTGGACCGTAGAATCCCACCTGCGCCACATCCAGTACCGTAAAGAGACGCGTTACCCGGGCTTTTACTATCAAGCCGACCATCCGGGACAGGATGATGAGAACTGGTTCTGCTTTGTGAACTCCAAGTACGATCCGGCCAAGGGCGAATGGGACGTGAAAAAAGTTCCTTATGTCCAGATCATCCCGACCTAGTTCGCGGGAGTATAACATTGTGTATCAATAGTTAGTTGTAAGACCATACCTCCAGGCGTCTTTGGACGCCTGGAGGTTTTTATTAATGTGGATCAGACCCATACGGGTTGTGTTCGGCGATATCCTCGTACGTATATATGGGCAATCCTTCGGCATCGCCATACACCGGTGCCAAAGGATTGGCCCCATCGCTGGAGCGTGAAACTCAATCCTGGTCTCGCCAAACCATGTGTGGAGCATGATTGAGTCTCAATCTCGAGAATTAAAAGGGTATCGCCAACCGGCTGTGAGTGGCTGACCAGCTAAAATTTCTTCATTTAATCTTCGATGCACGGAGGGATATAGCATGACAAATGAAACAACCGCCCCCGCGAGTGGAAGCATCATGGTGGTCGGCGGCGGCATCAGCGGTTTAACAACCGCGTTGGAAGCTGCCGAAGTAGGGTATGACGTATACCTGGTGGAAAAGAATCCGTACCTGGGTGGACGAGTGGCACAGCTGAATCAATATTTCCCAAAGCTATGTCCTCCGACCTGTGGTCTGGAGATCAACTTCCGCCGCATCAAGGACAATCCCCGCATTCAGGTACTCACCATGGCCAAAGTTGAAAAAGTCGACGGCGGCCCAGGCAATTACGATGTGGCTGTTAAGGTTTCACCACGCTACGTCAATGAAAAATGCACCTGCTGCGGCGACTGCGCAGAGGCCTGCCCCGCAGAAATTTCCGACCCGTTTAATTTCGATATGGGAAAGAAAAAAGGGGCGCACCTGCCCTTTGAGATGGCCTTTCCTGCAAGGTTCATCCTGTCGCCTGAGATCATCGGCACGGATGCGGCACAAAAAGCCAAAGCTGCCTGCAAATACGACGCCATCGATCTCGACATGGAGGCCAAAACGTTAAACGTGAATGTCGGCGCCATCGTTTGGGCCACCGGCTGGCAACCCTATGATGCCACCAAAATCGACAACCTGGGATTCGGACAATATGACAACATCATCACCAACATGATGATGGAGCGCCTGGCCGCGCCCAACGGCCCCACCAAAGGTCAGATTCTTCGTCCTTCGGATAACAAAGCGCCCGAAAGCGTCGCCTTTGTGCAGTGCGCCGGTTCCCGTGACGAAAACCACCTGCCGTACTGTTCCTACATCTGCTGCATGGCCTCTTTGAAGCAGGCGACCTATGTGCGCGAACGTTACCCGGAAGCCAAGATTTATATCTTCTACATCGATCTGCGCGCGCCGGGTCAACGCTATGAGAAATTTTACCAGACCATCAAGGAAGACGAAAATGTTTTCTTTATTAAAGGCAAAGTCGCCGAGGTCAGCGAAGATGCAGCCTCAAAGTCCATTACGGTGGTCGCTGAAAACGCCATCACCGGTGAAAAGATCCGGCAAAGCGTGGACATGGCAGTCCTTGCCACGGGTATGCAGCCTACGGCCGCTGAAGCCAAACTTCCGGCAGATCTGAAATACAATGCCGACGGTTTTATTATCAATGATTATGAAAAGGGCGGCATGCTCGCTGCGGGCTGCGCCAACAAACCGGCAGACGTGGTATCATCAAATCAGAACGCTACCGGAATGGCATTGAAGGCCATTCATACACTGGCAAGGAAGTAGGAGGTCATCCATGGACAAAAAATATGGTGTCTATATTTGTGAAGGTTGCGGCATCGGCGAGGCCCTGGATGTAGCCGCGATACAGGCTGTTGCCGATGAAGAAGGCTTGTCGGCCAAAACCCATCCGATTCTGTGCAGTGCCCAAGGGGTCGATTTCCTCAAAGAAGAGATCGGCGGCGGCGTCAACACGCTGGTACTGTGCGCCTGTTCCCGCCGGGTCAACTATGATATTTTCAAATTCGAAGGCTGTATTGTCGATCGTGTAAATCTGCGCGAGGGTGTGGTCTGGTCTCACCCCCGCAGCGAGTTTCCGGCCCTGACCGAAGAGCAGAAAGAGGATGATAATAATTTCGACCGTGTTCAGCTAATGGCCGAAGATTATCTGAAAATGGGGATGGCCCGTGTGGAGAAGGTCGATCTGCCCGAGCCCTACAAATTGGAGAGCTTCAGCAATAAAATTCTGGTGATCGGCGGTGGCGTCACCGGCATGTCGGCGGCATTGGATGCCGCCAACGCAGGATACCCGGTCACCATTGTCGAGCGGGAAGCTCAACTGGGCGGCGCGGCTTTGACCTGGCGCAGCCAGCTTCCGGTGGCCGAGCCTTATGAAAGCCTGGTGCCCCCGATGGTGGAGGCTAAAATTCAAGCCGTTGAAGCCCACCCCGACATCACTGTGAAAACCGAAACCGAGGTGGCCCGTTTGGCAGGCGAACCCGGAGAGTTTACAGTGACCTTGAAAAAACCCGGCGAGAAAATCGAGTTCGACGTCCCTTATCCGCTGCCTGACGAGATGAAGGTGGATGAAGCCGGCAAAGAGCTCAATGCCGAGCAGCAGTTCGAGGCCTATCAGAAATTCAACAAAGGCAAAAACGACATTCTGAAACTGGACCCCGACGGCGAATTGTTCGGCGCTGTGGTTCTGGCCGCGGGTTGGAAACCCGCTTCAGTGGACACTGAGGCTTACGCCCATTTGGGATATGCGGACAACCCGGATGTAGTGACCAACACGGAGTTCGAATCCATTGCAAAAGCCGGCAGGATTACCCGCCCCTCCGACGGCAAAGAGGCCAAATCGGTTGTTTTTATCCAAAGTCCGGAAAAAGACGACAACGACAGCGACTTCTCCTACGCCGGCGCGGTGACCAACATGGTCTCTTTAAAGCAAGCCAAATATGTGCGTGAAGACTACACCGATGGAAAGGCTTATCTCTTCTATCAGCACATGCGCACCCCCGGCTTGAGTGAGTACTTCTACAAAAGCCTGCAGCAGGATCCCGGCATCTTCTTGACCAAAGGCAATGTGGTCAGTGTCGCCAAAAACGGTGACAGAATCGTTGTGGAGGCCACCGATACGCTGTTGGGCGAAAAACTTCAGGTCAAGGCTGACCTGGTAGTGCTGGCCGCGGGCATGGAGCCGGTCACCAGCAAAGAGGCGGTGGTCAACATGGCCTATCGCCAGGGACCCGCCTTCCGTGACATTGGTCTGTTCGACGGATATTGCGACTCCAACTTCATCTGCTTTCCGTACGAGACCCAGCGCACCGGTATTTACGCCGCCGGCGCCGTTCGGCGGGCCATGACCACGGAAGAGGCCATGGAAGACGCGGCCGGCGCGGCTCTTAAAGCCATTCAGTGTGTGGAGTCCTCCAACCGGGGTGTGGCGGTACATCCGCGATCCGGCGACATGACCTATCCGGACTTTTTCTTCCAACGCTGCACCCAGTGCAAGCGCTGTACGGAAGAGTGCCCCTTCGGTGCATTGGACGATGATGAAAAGGGTACGCCCAAACCCAATCCCAGTCGCTGCCGGCGCTGCGGCACCTGTATGGGAGCTTGCCCTGAACGCATCATCGGTTTCGCCGATTATAATATCGACAGCATCGGCTCCATGGTCAAATCCATCGGCGTACCGTCGGAGGACGATTACGACGAGCCACCCATGCGGATCCTTGCTCTGGTCTGCGAAAACGATGCCTTACCGGCATTGGATATTGTGGGCTTGAACCGTATGTCCTACTCGGCCGACGTCCGGTTTATACCCGTGCGTTGCCTCGGTTCGGTGAACGTCATTTGGATCAAGGATGCCCTGTCCCAAGGTATGGACGGTGTCTTTCTGCTTGGATGTAAACACGGTGACGACTACCAGTGCCATTTTGTCAAGGGTAGCGAACTGGCCGACATCCGAATGAAAAAGATCGGTGACGCCCTGACCAGCCTGGCCCTGGAAGAAGAGCGCGTGGCCCAATATCAAGTCGCCATCGACGAATATGATAAAATTCCGAAAATCGTGAATGATTTTGTCGAGATGATCGAAGAGTTGGGACCGAACCCCTTCAAGGGCTTCTAATTGCAGCAACCCCATTAAGTGCCCGGCAGCGGTATCTGCCGCTGCCGGTGTTCAGGAGGATTATACGATGTCCAATTCATATCTTGTCGAACCGGATGTGGGATTTATCACCGAAGTGGGTAAGCTTGGAGGTCAAGATGTCAAAAAATGCTTCCAATGCGCCACCTGCTCTGTGGCCTGCCCCATCTCTCCGGATACCAAACCGTTTCCGCGCAAAGAGATGTTGGCGACGTCCTGGGGATTGAAAGACCGGCTCATCGGCAACGGCGACATTTGGCTTTGCCACAATTGCGGCGATTGCTCCACAAAGTGTCCGCGTGGCGCCAAGCCCGGTGATGTCCTTGCGGCCGTGCGCGCCTATGCGGTGAGCGAGTATGCCGTACCCAAATTTATCGGCAAAGCGATCAACAAGCCCGGCATGCTGCCAATATTGCTGGCCATTCCTGCGATTCTCTTTCTGGTGCTTGGCACGATTTCAAATATCGTCGGCCTCGATTGGTTGAGTTTTGCTCCCGAAGGTGCTTCGCTTTGGCAACATGACTATGTCAACAATCTGTTGGTGGATGTTATCATGGTTCCGACGCTTTTTGCAGCCCTGGCTATTTTTGGACTCGGGCTCAAGCGCTTCGTTGCCGACATGCATGCCAATGCGTTGTTGGAAGGCAAGACCACCAAAGAAAAAATTGATCCGGCGGGTCTTGTTCAAGCTTTTATTAAAATCATACCCACAATTTTCAAGCATCAAAAATTCAGCGAGTGCAGCGACAACAAGGATCGCGCCACACCCCATATGATGGTGCTGTTCGGCTTCATTGGGCTGTTTATCGTGACCAACTGCTTCTTCGTGGCCGAATGGGTACTCCATATTGAAGGGCCCTACAACCAGATCAATCCTATCAAATGGCTTGGCAACCTGGGCGGAATCGCCCTGATTATCGGCTCCGGCCTGATGATCGTCAACCGTATGAACAAATCAGACCAGGTCAGCAGCTACAAAGACTGGTATTTGCTTGGCTTGGTGATGGGATTGGCGGTAACCGGCTTGCTCACCGAACTGCTGCGTCTGGGCGGCTTGTACGGCCCCATGGCTGTGTTATACTGGCTGCATCTTATCTTGATTTGGGCGATGTTTGCCTATACGCCGTTTTCCAAACTGGCCCACCTGGTCT
>JASFKE010000072.1:0-11011 GCA_050118795.1 Desulfobacteraceae bacterium
TGACCTGTTCCTCAGCCTGTTTGAGCAGATCCCATTTAGCATCCGGAATGATCATGTCGTTGATGGAGATGGACAGGCCGCCTTTGGTGGAATATTTGTAGCCGGTATCTTTCAGGCGGTCAGAGAGAATAACCGTGGCTTTGGAACCCAGGTTCCGGTAGGCGAAATCGACCAATTCGCGCAGGGCCCCTTTGTCCAGAACCTTGTTCACCGCCTCAAAAGGCATAGCCGGTCTTTTTTCAACAATCTGGAATAGGTGATAGTTGTTCCCTATGGCGATGACGGCACTGACATCATTTTCATCCAAGGCAAAAACCTGGTCGGCATCGGCCTCTCCGGCATCGAATACCCGTTGAAATTCGTCGTTGCGCAGCAGGCCGATGTACCCATCATCATCCCTGTCGGCGCTGAGGGAGTGCTCTTTGACCAATTCGATGAAATCTTCACCATCGCTGATTTTTTTCGATATTGTCTTGGCAAGATTGGCATCATTGACCCTCAGGTGCCGCATGGCCATAAGGTAGTCCTTGGGCATGATCTCCCATAGCAGTACCCGGCCGACAGTCGTCTCGGTGCGTTGTCCGTTGATCCGCACTAGAATCTTGGCATGCAGATCCACTTGGCGGGAATCATACGCTATGCGTACTTCCTGAATGCTGGAGAATATCTTTCCTTCCCCCTTACAGCCATCGACATCCCGGGTCATGTAATAGGTTCCCAGTACAATATCCTGACTGGGTACGATAATGGGGCTGCCGTTGGCCGGCGACAGAATATTGTTGGAGGAGAGCATCAAGGCGCGGGCTTCTATTTGAGACTCCACCGACAGAGGTACGTGCACGGCCATCTGGTCACCGTCAAAGTCGGCATTGAAAGCCGTGCAGACCAACGGATGCAGCTGTATGGCCTTGCCTTCGATCAAAGTCGGTTCAAAGGCTTGAATACCCAGCCGGTGCAAAGTCGGCGCGCGGTTGAGCATCACGGGATACTCTTTAACCACTTCATCCAGGGTGTCCCAAACCTCAGGCACCTCACGTTCCACCATTTTCTTGGCGCTCTTTACAGTGGAGACCAGCCCCTTCTGCTCCAACCGGTAGTAAACAAAGGGTTTGAATAACTCCAGGGCCATCTTCTTGGGTAGGCCGCATTGATGGAGGCGCAGGTTGGGCCCTACGGTAATAACGGTACGGCCCGAGTAGTCCACGCGTTTTCCCAACAGGTTTTGACGAAAACGCCCTTGCTTGCCTTTAAGGGTATCACTCAACGACTTTAACGGGCGTTTATTGGTTCCGGTGATCACACGGCCGTGTCGACCGTTGTCAAAAAGAACGTCCACCGATTCTTGAAGCATGCGCTTTTCATTTCGCACGATAATATCGGGGGCTTTGAGATCGACAAGCCGTTTCAAACGGTTGTTGCGGTTGATGACCCGTCGATAGAGATCATTGAGGTCGGAAGTTGCAAAGCGCCCGCCTTCCAGCGGAACCAGTGGGCGCAGATCCGGCGGAAGTACCGGTATCACGTCCATGATCATCCATCTGGGATCCAGGCCACTGCGACGAAATGCGTCCACAATACGCAATCGCTTGGATAATTTTTGCCGCTTGGCCACTGACTTGGTGGCGCGGACCTCTTCTCTGAGCTCACCGTATAAGACTTCCAGATCAAGCGTTTCCAACAGTTTCTTAACGGCCTCGGCACCGATACCTGCCTCGAATTGGCCATCGAACTCTTCCATGGCTTCGCGGTATTTCTCTTCGCTGAGCAACTGACATTTTGTCAATGACGTCTCTTTGGGATCGATAACGATATAAGAGTCAAAGTAGAGCACCTTCTCAACGCCTTTTAAGGTCAAATCCAGAAGGTTTCCCAGCTTGCTGGGAAGACTTTTCAGAAACCAAATGTGAGATACGGGTGTCGCCAATTCAATATGGCCCATGCGTTCGCGGCGGACTTTGGATTGAATTACTTCAACCCCGCACTTTTCGCAGATCACGCCGCGATGTTTCATACGTTTATATTTTCCGCAATTACATTCGTAGTCTTTGGTCGGGCCAAAAATTTTAGCGCAGAACAGGCCGTCCCGCTCAGGCTTGAAGGTACGGTAGTTAATGGTTTCCGGCTTTTTAATCTCACCATGAGACCACTGCCGTATCTGTTCGGGTGACGCCAATGCAATCCGGACACCTTGATAAAGCCGGGGATCGGTAGGTTTTGCGAAAAAATCGTATAATGTTTCCATAACTATATCCTCATCGTTAGGAAATGAATGGAACAGGTCATCGCCACGCCAACTGCGCTCGACGGCCTACACTCTTTTTGGATCACTTGCCGCTTTTTTTCCGTTCCAAGAGATTGACATCCAGCCCCAAGGCCTGGAGCTCTTTGGTCAACACCTTAAAAGACTCCGGCAACCCGGGTTCCAGAACGTTTTGTCCCTTGACAATTTTTTCATACATTCGGGTTCGACCGGCCATGTCATCAGATTTAACCGTCAAGAACTCCTGCAGTGCGTGTGCGGCGCCGTAGGCCTCCATGGCCCAGACTTCCATCTCTCCCAAACGCTGGCCGCCGAATTGGGCCTTACCACCCAAAGGTTGCTGGGTCACCAGAGAATAGGGCCCGATAGATCGCGCATGGATCTTGTCGTCCACCAAATGATGGAGTTTCAGCATATACATGGTGCCGACGGTGACTTTTTCTTTAAAAGGTTCACCGGTATGGCCGTCATATAAGATCGCCTGACCATTGGCTTCCAGTCCGGCTTCCTTCAGAAGATCCTTAATCTCTTCCTCTTTGGCACCGTCAAAAACCGGCGTCGCCATAAATACGCCACTTCTATAATTGTTGGCCATGCTCATGATGGTATCGTCATCAACCCCATCCACCTGATCGGCTGCCGGGGTTTTGGCAAACACAGCCTTTAATTTCTTGCGCAACTCCATGATCTTGCCCTCTTCGACCATGGCATTGATTTGATCGCCCAGCCCCTTGGCGGCGCGGCCGAGATGAATCTCCAGAATCTGCCCCACATTCATACGCGACGGCACCCCCAAAGGATTCAATACCATGTCCACGGGCCGTCCGTCTGCGAAATAGGGCATGTCTTCCACCGGCAGAATCCGAGAGACCACGCCTTTATTGCCGTGTCGGCCGGCCATTTTGTCACCCACCGATAATTTACGTTTCATGGCCACATAAACTTTGACCATTTTTATCACGCCCGGCGGCAGCTCATCGCCGCGCTCAAAACGCACCAATTGACGCTCGAATGCCTCACGTACGAGATCACTCTGCTGACGGTACTGCTCAAGCAGATCATGTACCGACTCCGTGAGTTCAGCGTCATCGAGCACCAGTGTCTCCAACTGGGCCATGGGGACTTCGGCCAGATCCCCGGCGGCGATTATCGTATCCCGGGCCACGTAGACTGTTTTGCCTTTTTTAATCGGCGCCGCCAGTCTCTTTCCGGCCACCAATTTCTCTATTTGGGATCGCACGATCTCTTTGATGATCTTCAGCTCATCGTCGCGGTTACGCTCCAGAGCTCTGATTTCATCCATCTCGATATCCTGGGTGCGCTCATCTTTATCGGTACCTCGCCGGGCAAACACCTTGGCATCGATGACAATCCCCTCAATGCCGGGAGGAACCCGCAAGGATGTATCTTTCACATCACCGGCTTTTTCACCAAATATGGCGCGCAGCAGTTTCTCTTCCGGCGACAACTGGGTTTCACCTTTGGGTGTGATTTTGCCGACCAGCACATCGCCTTGAACGACTTCGGCACCCAGGCGAATAATACCGCTTTCATCCAGATTCTTCATGGCCTCTTCGCCTACATTGGGAATGTCGCGGGTAATCTCCTCCTTTCCCAATTTGGTGTCACGGGCCACAACTTCGAACTCTTCAATGTGAACGGAGGTGTAAACCCCGTCGCGAACCAGGCGCTCGGATACCAGAATGGAGTCCTCAAAGTTATAACCGCCCCATGGCATAAAGGCCACGGTAACATTCTTGCCCAGCGCCAATTCACCATGGTCTGTGGCCGGACCGTCGGCGATGATCTCGCCGGCCTTGACCATATCGCCCTTTTTGACAATGGGGCGGTGGTTGAAGCATGTGTTTTGGTTTGATCGGATGAATTTCGACAAATCATGGATAGTGACCGGCTTGCGCTCTCCTTTGGGATCGGGTTCGTGTTGAACCACAATGCGGGAGGCATCCACATGCACGACTTCACCATCGCGGGCGGCAATGACTGTAACACCCGAATCTTTGGCGACCACGCCTTCGATACCGGTGCCCACCAGCGGTGCCTCATTGACCATCAACGGTACTGCCTGACGCTGCATGTTGGATCCCATCAAGGCCCGGTTGGCATCATCGTTTTCAAGAAACGGAATGAGAGAAGCCGAAACGCTCACCAGCTGGTTGGGTGAGATATCCATAAGTTCGATCTTCTCCTGCTCGACCATCATGAATTCGCCGGCAACACGCGAAGTTACCAGCGGATTGATATACTTGTCTTTGCTGTCCACCGGTGCATTGGCCTGGGCAATGGGGTGGTTCTTCTCTTCGAATGCGCTGAGAAATTTAACGTCCTTGGTTACCTGACCGTCAGCGACCACACGATACGGCGTCTCAATAAATCCGAAGTCGTTGACCCGGGCATAGGTGCTCAGTGAGACAATCAAACCGATGTTCGGACCTTCCGGCGTTTCAATGGGGCATATGCGCCCGTAATGCGACGGATGGACATCGCGTACTTCAAAACCTGCCCGTTCACGGGTTAGACCGCCGGGGCCCAATGCACTCAATCGGCGTTTATGGGTGGTTTCGGACAGCGGGTTGGTCTGATCCATAAATTGACTCAACTGGCTGGTACCGAAGAACTCTTTGACCACCGCTGAAACCGGCTTAGGATTGATCAAATCATGGGGCATCAGAGCGTCGACTTCCTGCAAACTCATACGCTCTTTGATGGCACGCTCCATGCGGACCAACCCGATGCGGTATTGATTCTCAAGCAATTCACCCACCGCGCGCACGCGCCGGTTGCCAAGGTGATCGATATCATCCACAACCCCCTGGGTATCGCGCAACTCAATCAGCGTCTTGGAGGTCATCAAAATATCCTCTTTACGCAGGGTTCGCAGATCCACCGGAGCGTTAATGCCCAACCGCAAGTTTATTTTGAGCCGCCCCACCCCGGAAAGATCATAATAAGCGGACTTAAAGAACAGATGATCCAAAAAGTCCTGGGCCACCTCAGGGGTGGCGGGGTTGCCCGGACGCATCAGGCGGTATATTTCAATCAGCGCATCTTCTTTGGTGGAGACTTTGTCCAGTAACAACGTTTTGCGAATCGAATCACTGCTGGAGACACCATCGATGCGTAAAATCTCAAAGGCATCGATACCGGCCGCTTTCAATCTGTCCAGTGCATCCTCATCAATCTCTTCATTGGAAGAGACCAGCACATCGCCGGTATCGGGATCTTTTACGGTATAAGCGAAAACCTTGCTCAGAAGCTCATCCGGATCAATGGGAATTTCCGTCATGTTCTGGGCAAGCATTTGCTTAACTGCGCGCTGGGTATACATGCGGCCCTTTTTAACGAGGACATCACCGGATTCGGGATGGAGGACATCTTTGCTGGCGCGCTGCCCCTTTAAATACTTGGGGTTAAGGGATTTGGTAATCCGTCGCCCTTTGACCATGATTTTTTCGGTTTCATAAAAGTAGGCCAGCAGATCTGCGGTGCTATACCCCATCGCTTTGAACAGGGTTGTAACGGGAAACTTGCGGCGTCTGTCAATACGAATATAGACGATGTCTTTTGGATCGATTTCCAGATCTATCCAGGAACCACGCACCGGAATAATCCGGGAGCTGTAAATAATTTTACCACTGGAGTGGGTCTTTCCTTTGTCATGGTCGAAAAACACACCGGACGAACGATGAAGCTGGCTGACGACCACACGCTCGGTCCCGTTAATGATGAAAGTCCCCTTTTCGGTCATCAGGGGGATGGTGCCGAAATAGATCTCTTGCTCTTTAATATCCCGTATGTTGGAGACACCCGTTTCTTTATCCACATCATACACCACCAAACGTACGGTGATGCGGACCGGCAAATCATAAGTCATCCCCCTTTGAATGCACTCATCCTCACTGTGCTTAATCTCGGAAAAACGGTAGCCGACGAACTCCAAAGAGGCACTACCGGTAAAGTCTTTAATGGGAAAAACCGATTTGAACACCGCTTGCAATCCGATGTCTACGCGCTTTTCAGGTGGAACGTCCAGCTGCAAAAATCGTCTGTACGACTCTTTTTGCATCCCAATAAGATCAGGGATTTCAACGATCTTTTTAATCTTACCGAAGCTCTTTCTGATACGCTTTTCGAGCGATAACCGATCAGCCATGGTATCTCCATTTTGTTTTCATTCCAACTGCATCGCTATGCAGTTGGTAACTTTTTCGATGACCGGCGTTTGCCAAGCGCACTTGGATTCAACGCCAATCGCACTATATTCTCAGGCCGTAAACCGAATTGGCCACAAATTACAGGCCGCCTGTTAATATCCTAAAGTGACAAAATTTCTAAAGGCTCAGGAAACGCGAAAATGGGATAAAAGGTTTTCGGCCTTTTCACCCCATTTTCGCTTCGAATCGAAGTATACGTTTCCGTGAGGAATTGACATTCAATTCTACAGATCTGATGATTATTTGAGTTCCACCTGAGCGCCGGCTTCTTCCAGCTGTGTTTTGATTTGCTCCGCTTCTTCTTTGGCGATCGCTTCTTTGACAGCCTTGGGTGCCGAGTCAACCAGCTCTTTGGCCTCTTTAAGACCCAGTCCTGTAATCGCCCTGACCTCTTTAATTACGGCAATTTTCTTATCTCCGGGCGACAACAGCATGACGTCAAATTCGGTCTGTTCCGCTGCCGCAGCACCACCGGCGTCACCACCCGGGCCCGCCGCCATCATGGCAACCGGTGCGGCAGCTGAAACACCAAATTTCTCTTCAAGTTCCTTCACCATCTCGGAAAGCTCCAAGACAGACATATTTGCTATAAAATCAATAACATCTTGCTTCGTCAATTCAGCCATTATATTATTCCTCCAAGATTAAAATCTAAACATTACATCCATATTACAGCGTATCGGTTTCTTGTTAATGAGATTAGGCCGCCTCTTTCTGATCTTTGATGGCCTGCAACACATTGACCATGCGCCGGGGTACATCGCTCAGCGCCGTTACCAACGATGTCGGGACGGCGTTCATGGCGGAAAGTACCGTTGCCAGCAGTTGGTCGCGTGAAGGCAGATCTGAAAGTGCCTTAATCGCCGAGATGTCAAGCACCTTGCCGTCCATCACACCGATTTTGATCTCCAACTTGTCGTTGTCTTTGGCAAAGTCGGTCAAGACCTTGGCCGGGGCCACCGGATCCTCGTAGCTCATTGCGATAGCGCTGGGGCCGGTAAAACTATCTTTGATCGCTTCAGCACCGGTCCCCTCCGAGGCGAGTCTCAACATGGTGTTCTTCACCACCTGGTACTCGACATCGGCCTCGCGCAACTTAGCCCGCAACTGTGTCATGGCTTCAACGTCCAACCCTTTATAGTCAGTCAAAATGACCACACTACATTTGCCTAAACGCTCATTAAGCTCTTTAACGAATTGTTTTTTGGATTCAATCATCAAACCTGGAATAACACCTCCCTCCATCACTGCAAATAACCGAAGGATGTAATGAAATCAGCTATGTGGATGGCGACAATGCGATATTTGGCAAACATCTCAAATAGCGTTGTCGCCGATCTGTCTCGGTAGGCCGGCAGATGCCGATTAAACACCCACGGTGTTCCCGTGTTGTGGACCTACGGTCTTTGACAGCGTTAATAATGGTTGTTAAACACAGGGCCTGCTCAACTTACCGCCGTTGGATGCTATAATGCGGCGATCGATTGACGCGCAATGCCCCGAAACCTTGCGATCGCTTGCAAACAAGCGATTAAAGTACATCTTTGACCAAATTCGGATCGATCTTGATACCGGGTCCCATGGTGGTTGAAATGGCAATCGTTTTCAGATACGCCCCCTTGCTTGAAGCCGGTTTCAAACGCAAAATGGTCTCTAAAAAAGCCGCAATATTTTGAACCAGTTTTTCCGCACCAAAAGAGACCTTGCCCATGGGTGCGTGAACAATACCGGTTTTCTCAACCCGGAAATCGATCTTACCGGCCTTGAGCTCTTGTACGGCCCTATTCACATCGACGGTTACCGTCCCGGTTTTCGCATTGGGCATCAAACCGCGCGGCCCCAACAGTTTACCGATCTTGCCGACGGTTCCCATCATATCGGGAGTGGCCACGGTTTTATCAAAACCAAACCATCCATCCTGAATCTTTTTAACGATATCATCACCACCCACGAAATCGGCGCCGGCCTCTTTAGCCTCGGCCTCTTTTTCGCCTTTGGCAAAGACAAGGACCTTGACCTCTTTGCCCAAACCGTTGGGCAGAACAACCGTACCGCGCACCATCTGGTCGGCGTGCCGGGGATCAACGCCCAGGCGGACCGCCATGTCCACGGTTTCGTCGAACCTGGCATAGGATGATTTAATGGCCGATTCAACAGCATCGGCAACATCATGTCGTTTCTGTGAATCTACATTGCTTGCAGACTCTGTATATTTTTTACCCCGTTTCGGCATTTTTACTCCACACTCCTTGACCTAAAATTATGCACCGGCCCTAAACAACTTCAATACCCATGCTGCGGGCCGTACCGCTAATAATAAGGCACGCCGCATCCAAATCGTTTGCATTTAAATCGGGCATTTTGATTTTGGCAATTTCTTCTACCTGGGCCCGGGTGACTTTCCCCACTCGGTCACGCTTGGGATCGCCGGCGCCCTTGGCCACCTTGGCCGCCTTTTTCAAGAGTACGGCTGCCGGCGGCGTCTTGGTGATAAAGGTAAATGAACGATCCTGAAAGACGGTAATCACCACAGGTATGATCATGCCGGCATCATTGGCAGTACGTGCATTAAAAGCCTTGCAAAAATCCATTATATTGACGCCGTGTTGACCGAGCGCCGGACCAATCGGGGGCGAAGGATTCGCCTTTCCCGCCTCGACCTGCAATTTAATTTGTGCCAATACCTTTTTCGCCATGATTCTAATTATCTCCTAACGATGACTATATATGTAACTTTTAAAGCTTGGTGACTTGTACAAAATCCAGTTCAACCGGCGTGGATCGACCAAATATGCTGACCAACACCTTGATCTTGCCTTTTTCCTGGTTCACTTCCTCTACCGAGCCATTAAAGTTGGTAAAGGGGCCGTCAATGACGCGGACTTCATCGCCCTCTTCGAAGGAATATTTAGGTTGTGGCTTATCTTTGCCGGCCTCCATCCGATTAATGATGCGTTCGGCCTCTTCATCCGTCAGCGGCGCAGGTTTATCCCTGCCGCCTAAGAATCCGGTCACCTTGGCCGTATCGTTCACAATGTGCCAAGTCTCATCATCGAGGCTCATACGAACCAGAATATAGCCAGGATAAAATTTCCGGGCGGAAGTACGCCGCTTACCCTTTACCAACTCGACGACCTCTTCGGTGGGCACCAACACTTCACCGAATTTGTGCGGGTTGGGCGATGCTGTAATTCGTTCCTCCAAAGAGGCTTTGACCTTGTTTTCAAAACCAGAATATACATGAACGATATACCATCTAAGCGCCAAGCTTCACCTTCCTGTTTTAGGGTAGCACGACACGAACGAGACTGGACAGGCCCAAGTCAACCAATCCCAAAAACAGGGATATGATGGCGACAAGAATCAGGACAACCGCCGTCGATCCCATGGTTTGCTTACGGGTCGGCCAGGTGACCTTTTTCAGTTCGATCTTAACTTCCCGCAAAAACTGGACACTCTTTTGCACAAAGTTATCTTCTTTTGCTACCGTTTTAGGTTTTTCGGCACTACCTGCCTTCTTCAACGTTCCGAGGGGTTTAGCCGCTGCCGAACCGGTCCCGTCTTTGGTCGCCATGCCGATACTCTCCGTCTTGGCAACCTTCTGAGCCTTCTTCTTAGAGGGATCTTTTTTCTTTTGTATACGTCCCATGCCTCTCCTGATCGCCGTGCATATTGATCTCGGCGTTTTTGGTACCCTTTCACCTGCCAAATAGCCCGTAACTGGCAGGCCAGGAGGGATTCGAACCCCCAACACCCGGATTTGGAGTCCGATGCTCTACCAATTAGAGCTACTGGCCTGCGTATACGCGTCCCACTGCAGTTGAATCTGCAGTTTGCGGCTCATCACCTGCTATTTGGTTTCCTTATGCGGTGTATGTTTCTGACAAAACTGACAATATTTGCTAAATTCCAATTTATCAGGCGTGGTCCGCTTATTCTTTGTCGTAGTATAATTCCGGCGTTTGCATGCTGTGCATGCCAGTGTTACAATCACTCTCACCGATCAACTCCTTAGGGTTGTCTTACTCGATAATCTCGCTGACCACGCCAGCGCCAACGGTACGTCCGCCTTCGCGGATCGCAAAACGCAGCTCTTTTTCCATAGCGATCGGGGTGATCAAATCACCGGTGATCGCTACATTGTCCCCGGGCATAACCATCTCTACGCCTTCCGGCAAATTCAAGATGCCGGTCACATCCGTGGTGCGGAAATAAAACTGCGGACGATATCCACTGAAAAACGGGGTGTGACGCCCGCCTTCTTCTTTACTCAAAATATAACACTCGGCCTTGAACTTGGTGTGCGGCGTAATCGTTCCGGGCTCGGCAACCACCTGGCCGCGCTCCACCTCGTCACGCTTGGTGCCGCGCAGCAGCACGCCGATGTTGTCACCGGCCTGGCCCTCATCCAGCAGCTTGCGGAACATCTCGACACCCGTACAAACCGTCTTGGTGGTCTCGCGAATGCCGACGATCTCGACGTTGTCCCCCACATGGATGATACCGCGCTCCACCCGAC
>JASFKE010000073.1:0-10972 GCA_050118795.1 Desulfobacteraceae bacterium
GCACTTTACGAATGACGGCCTCCACCTTCTCGCCAAGATCGCTGAGCACCTGCAGGTCCTCACCCATCAATTTGATGCCTACCGGAGTTTTGATGCCGGTGGATAGCATATCGATGCGGGTCTTGATGGGCATGGTCCAGGCATTGGTCAGCCCCGGGAACTGGATGGCCTTGTCCAGTTCCTCCACCAGTTTATCCACGGTCATACCCTCCCGCCACTGGGACGGGGGTTTTAAAGTGATGGTGGTCTCCAACATGGAGAGCGGGGCCGGATCGGTGGGGCTGTCGGCCCGCCCCACCTTGCCGAAAACCGTATCCACCTCGGGGAAGGCGGCAATAATACGGTCGGTCTGCTGGAGCAACTCCCTGGCCTTGGTGACCGATATGCCCGGCAGGGTAGTGGGCATATAGAGCAAATCACCTTCGTTCAAAGGCGGCATGAATTCACTGCCAATGCGCTGCCAGGGCACTACGGTAACGGCCAGAATCGCCACGGCAGCCACTACCACGGCCACTTTGGCCTTAAGCACCAGCTTGATAATCGGGTGATAAATCCAGATCAGGAAGCGGTTGACTGGATTTTTGTGTTCCGGACGGATACGCCCGCGGATCATATAACCCATCAGCACTGGCACGATGGTGACCGCCAGCAGTGCCGATCCCATCATGGCATAGGTTTTGGTATAAGCCAGAGGGCGAAACAGACGCCCTTCCTGGGCCTCCAGGGTAAAGACCGGCAAAAAGCTGATGGCAATGATCAACAAAGAGAAGAACAGGGCCGGGCCCACCTCTTTGGCGGCATCGGCCACCAACTCCCAGTGGGGTTTATTTTGGCCATACTTTTCGATGTGTTTGTGGGCATTTTCGATCATCACAATTGCGGCATCCACCATGGCGCCCACGGCAATGGCAATACCGCCCAGGCTCATAATATTGGCGTTGATGCCCTGTTTTTCCATTATAATGAAACTGATAAAGACTCCCACCGGCAAAGTAAATATCCCCACCAGGGCGCTGCGAAAGTGAAACAGAAACACCACGCACACCAGGGCCACGATGAGGCTCTCTTCGATCAGGGTATTTTTTAAGTTGTTGACCGCCCTCAAGATCAGCCCTGATCGATCGTAGACGCTTTTGATGCGCACGCCCTCGGGAAGACCCGATTTGAGCTGCTCCAGACGTTGCTTCACATCGTTGATCACCTGCAAGGCGTTTTCACCATAGCGCATCACGATGATACCGCCGGCCACCTCGCCGGTGCCGTTCAAATCGGCAATACCGCGCCGCAATTCGGGCCCGATCTTGATGGTGGCCACATTGCGCAGCAAAATGGGCGTTCCGCGCTCACTGCCCCCAAGAGGAATGTTTTCCAAATCTTTCTGCCCCTGGATATAGCCCAGACCGCGCACCATGAATTCGGTTTCGCCCATCTCCACCAGTTTGCCGCCCACATCGCGGTTGCTGCGGCGGATAGCCTGACGCACCTTCTGCAAGGGAATGCCGAAGGCTGTCAGCTTGTTGGGGTCGACGATCACCTGATACTGCTTGATATGACCGCCGATGGAAGCCACTTCCGATACGCCGGGTACGCTGGCCAGTTCGTAGCGCAAAAACCAGTCCTGGATGGAGCGCAGTTGTGCCAGATCGTGACGGTCACTCTCAAGCACATATTCATACACCCACCCCACGCCGGTGGCATCGGGCCCTAAAGAAGGCGCCGCCCCGGCCGGCAGGCGGCCGGAAACATAGTTGAGCGACTCCAGCACCCGGCTGCGGGCCCAATAAAGATCGGTTCCGTCTTCAAAGATGATGTAGACAAAGGACAACCCGAAAAAGGAGTATCCCCGCACCACCTTGGCGTAGGGCACCGAGAGCATGGCGGTGGTCAGCGGATAGGTCACTTGATCTTCCACCACCTGGGGAGCCTGGCCGGCATATTCGGTAAATACGATTACCTGGACATCCGACAAGTCGGGAACGGCATCCAAAGGTGTTTGAATGATGGCATAAGTGCCGCCGGCAATGGTAAAAAGTGTAGCCAGAATCACAAGAAATTTGTATTTTATGGAGAGATCGATAATCTTACTGATCATGAATAAATCCCTTCATCCAATGTTAGAGCAAAATCGCTTCAAACCACCGATCCTAAAATGTTCCTTTGCTGTCGCTATCGTTATTCTCTTGCGTTGACATGGTCAGGCCCGACATATCCAGATCAGCGTCGAGATCTTTTTTCATGGACAACCCACTCATATCCAGATCGTCCGTCTTCTTGCTCTCATCTTCCGTGCTGCTCACCTCCAGCATCTTTTGGATCGCTTCACGCAATCGGCTCTCCGAATCCAGCATGAACTGGGCGGAAGTGACCACATTTTCACCTTCACTCAATCCGCTCAGCACCTGATAGCTGCCACCGTTGCCCTCAACCCCCAGCTCTATTTCTCGCGGTTCAAAACGCCCCTTGCCTTTGGCCACAAAGGTCACCTTGCGAACACCGCTGTCGATAACCGCTTCCTGGGGAATCACCAGGCTCGGTTCGGTATTGGCGGTTTCCAGGTGGATATTGGCGTACATCTCCGGTTTAAGGGCCAGGTCGGCATTGTCAAACTCAAGGCGCAGCCGCGCCGTGCGTGTCTTTTCAGACAGATAGGGATAGATATAGAGTACACGGCCCTTGAACAGCCGGCCCGGGATATAGGACAGGTCCATGGTGGCCGGCATGTGCTGGCTGATCCAGGGCAGCTCGTACTCATACACCTCCACGTCCACCCAGACCTTGGACAGATCCGCAATCTCGAACTGATGCTGCCCGGCTTTGACATAGTGGCCTTCAAAGGCGCTCTTTTTCATCACCACACCGCCGGCAGGCGAATAGATGGTGACGCTTTTGGCAGGGCTCCCGCTCTTTTCGATGCGGCGTATGTGTGCATCGGAGATATCCCAATAGCTTAACCGCTTTCGCGCGGCCTCCAGCAAGCGCCTGGCGTTGTCCTGCACCCGCCCGGGACTGGTTTTGGACAGTTGGTTATAGTGGCGCAAAGATAGCAAATACTCCTCCTGGGCCGTGACCAGGTCGGGGCTGTAGATATCGAAGAGAGGCTTTCCTTTTTTGACCTGTTGACCTACATAGTTGACGTAGAGCTTTTCAATCCAGCCGTCGAACTTGGTGTTTACCGTAAACAGGCGGCGCTCGTCATAGGTGATGTTTCCGAATGCGCGGATGGATTTGGCCAGCGGTTTTCGAACCACAGGCGCCAGACGCACTCCCATGTTCTGAACCGTGACCGGATCTACACGAATGGTGGAGGCGGACTTCTTTTCTTCGCCCTCTTCTTCATACACGGGTACCAGATCCATCCCCATAGGGGACTTGCCCGGTTCTGTACGGATATAGGTGGGGTCCATGGGCGCCACCCAGTATTTGATCTTTTTGCCGTTCTTGGGATCAACCATACCGGCTTTGGAAAGGCCCGTAGAAGCCATAGCTTGCTCGGCGGGTTCGTCGCTGGTGCTATTCCATAAAAAGACACCGCCCGCCGCCATCGCCAGAACAGCGGCCAACATCAGGGTGATCAGGGTAAATTTACGTTTCATATCTAAAACTCCTCTTTAATTTTTGGGGTAGACCTCTGAGCGATGGGCAGCGATACTTGGGCGGCGGCAGTATTTGGTGTTTGAAGCCGACCCAGCCTGCCGCCGATGGTTGCATCCAAGTCAGCCTGTTTTTGATAAAATTGATACAAGTACTGCTTGGCCTGTCGCTCCAAGTAGAGAACTCGCATCTGTGGAGCCATCATGGTGCCAAAATCAGCCTTGCCCACCTCGTATGCCGACATGGCCGACTCGGCCCACTGGACGGCCTGCACCAGAATGGCATCCTGATAAAGGTTATAATTCTCGTCTATTTGCTCAAGCTCCGCAGTCAGCGCATCGATCCGATGGGGCAACTGGGCAGCCAGGTCCTGGTAACTTAAGCGTGCGGCATCGCGCCGCTTCAGGGCAGCCTCAAGGCGGGGCGCCTGTTTGCGCTTTGCCCATACCGGCAGACTGAAAACCACGGATGCGGAAAAAAAGTCGGCCCGGTCATTGCCGGCGGCATCGTCATCCCGCTGGCCATAGGCCAGGCGAAGATCGGGGTCCGGATAGTAGGCTTTGCGGAAAAGCTCAACTTCTACTTCGGCCAATTCAATCTCCGCCTTGTGGATCAACAGCTCCGTATTGTGCCCTGTTGCCGCCTGCTGCAAATCTTCTGATGCAAAAGCAAAACCGGGGATCTCTTTCAATACAGGTGGCGTTACGCTGACAGATACCGAGCGATTGGCCAATGCGTTGATGCGATCGTTCAGCACACGCTGCCGCCGTTTAAGGGTGTTGCTCTGATCCATCAGGCGGCTCTGCTCCACATGGGCCTGAAGCACATCTTGCTGTATACCCTTGCCGGAGGCATAGCGTGATTCAGCGATCCGGATAATGCGGTCCAGCAGGTCGATCAGACGCGCATTGATCGCCTGGCTTTCAGCAACAAAACCCAGCTCATAGTACGCATTGGCCAAATTACGCATGATGGCCTGCTGTTTGTCGGAAAGCACCGCTTCGAGCCGCACGGCGTTCAATGCGGCACGTCTGGTTTTCAAATCCAATTTGCCGAACCAGGGAATCCGCTGAGCCAGCGTCACCTGCTTCTGAGTCATGGGCTCCCGGTCAAAACGAAAGGTATTGGTGGGCAGGTTCAGCAACCCGACCCCCAATCGGGGGTCTTCCCAGGCGCCTGCGGCCTGGACCTCTTCCTTCAGTGCTTCGATCCTGTGCTCCAGTGCAAGAAGCCCCTGGTTGTTGGCAAGGGCCTCGCTGAATAGACCTTGCAGCGTATCATCATGAAAACCAGCAGCAACTTGCCCGGCCTGTAGTTGCAGCGCCGGTATACAAATAGCGATGACTGTTAATAGGCATATAAATCTTTTCCTGCCGATCATGAATTTACTCCTAATTGAATTTTACATTCTTCATTTCAAAGCGCATGCTCAACATAGCGGCATGCCAATGCCTTATTCGCACACATTGAATCAATTATCGCGGCCGTTGCCGTCGCAGCATCCTGTTACAAACAGCCTAGTCGAATTAGTTGCGCAGAATCCTTAACCCTTACGAATTCAACCGTAATGAGTTACAACTATTTTGTTTTTTAGGGGAATGCCGCGGCCAATGAGATGGCCGCATCAAATCAGCAGCGTTAGGGTCTGCAGGTAAATTGGAAGCTTCTGCTGTGAAGAGGGGGATGCAGGCATACCGAACGTTCGGATAAAGATAAGTTTATTCTCCAGAACGCTATATTTGGCGACACAAGCGTTGCCATCCTTTAGCGTATCATCTGAATCCAACCGGAGAACCGCCATTTCCAGGTACGCATAAGCAGCCTTCTGGTGGCAGGCAGTGCTGTTTAAACAATTGGTAATGGGACTGCAATTACAACTTTTGTGACCTGCGCTTGCCGAGTGGCCCGTACTTGCAGTATGGCTCGCGTGTTGGGATGGCATGCACGGATCTGATCTGTCACAATTAGCCGCATAGGCAGGTTGGAACACTATTCCCAGGATGAAGAGAAACGTTAGAAAAATGATGATTCTTTTGCTATGCGTCATAACGATTTCCGACACTTTCACAAAAAGCGCTTTTTTGCCTATTACATACGTTTGATTCCAAATAAACTGGCAATGATAGAGCAAGCCCTATGCCACCAAAACAGGGGTACCATACAACATTCCGCCATTTAATACCATACTTTTTTTATATGAATTAAAAGCCTCTGAAAAACCTTAAAAACATCCTAAAGTGGGGGTTAAAAAAGTGACAGTTTGCTGTTAATACGCGGAATAATAAACAATTGCAAAATTGAATGGCGATAGGTATAATTAGATGATTATTTTAAATTATATGGCTCCACCTGCATCCTGTTGAGTTCCTTACCGTCTGATTTTGAGCTATCTATCAACATCTCGATCGATCAACTCACCTCCCGTATAGTCAAAGTGCTGTTTTGTTGTTCATTCGACTTTTTTTAAGGGGCAGCCCGGAGGTGAAACTTACACCGACCAAATTGCCGGTGCATTTGCCGGAAACAAAAATTATTGACAGGGAGAATGTGGCTGACAACTTGTCAAAATAACAGCCACGATCATAGAAAGAGGTTGTACAATGTTCAAACCAAACAACAAAAATCAAAAATTATACAAGCTGCTTATTATCGGGCTTGCCTTTACTGTTATTCAACATGCGCAGCCTCTGCGGGCCCAGGATGAGAGCGTACCTCCAGAGGCTGCCATCATCCCCTCCAAGGAGATAAAAGCGACCAAACGGTGGAGAATTGCTTTTTTCCCAAAAAACGACAGATTTGCCTTTAGCTTGAAGAAAGAGGTGCTGACGACCTGGGAGTTGGCGTGGAACAGCATGAAACAAGCGGCCCTGGAATATGGTGTAGAAGTTCGCTCGGTTTGTCCGGAAAAGGCGTGCAAGAGTGACTTTGATTGTGTGGAGCCGCAGATACGGCTGATCGCCGATAGTATCAAACAGGGCAACGTGGATGGCATGATTGTCGTTCCATTTGACTCCAACCGGCTTGCGCCCATCGTAGAAAAGGCTATTTCAGCCGGTATTCCTGTAACAGGGTTTGACACCTTCATCAACAGCGACAAGGTTACCTTTGTTAGCATCAACAACTTCGAAGCGTCCAAGGCCATGGGGCAGTGGGCAGTAAAAAAAATGGGCGGTCGGGGAAACGTTGTGATCCTGGAAGGTGATCCGTTAAACGAGCATTCTGTCATCAGGCGCAATGGATTTTTGGCTGGATTGGCAACAGGTCATATTAAAGTCCTGGGGATGAAGACGGCAAGATGGCAAGAAATAGAGGCAAAAGAGATCGTTGCCGGATGGCTGAAAAAGTATTCAAATATTGACATGATCATTGCCGCTAGTGATGGAATGGCGCTGGGGGCTGCTAATGCCGTGGCCGAAGCCAATCGATCCGATATCAGCATTACCGGATTTGATGGTTGGCCGATAATGTTCAAAGCCATCAGAAGCGGCAAAATAGCCGCCACCATCAACCAGGATATCGAGTCGCAGGCACGCTTTGCCCTGCAGCTTCTGGTGCGTCACCTGGAACGCGGTGAAACCTTCCCTTCCGTTGTCTACCTGCCCAAATTGGAGTTGATTTCAAAAGACAACATTGGAGACTACCTGGATTGATAGAGTGGTTGCTGTTTGGAGCGAATCGTGGCACAGCCCGGCGAATGCCCTTAATGTTACAACGTTAATGTGGAGGCCACACACGGTGTTATGAAACCGAATCTGTCTTTGAGCCGGCAACTCACAAGAAGGGTGCTCGTTCTCAGCCTGATCGGAGTGGTCGGCCTGGCCGGCATCCTGATCTTGGGCTTGTGGTTAACTGTCCACCAGGTCCAGCGGCATATGGATGAAATCAATAATCGGGCGGTCAGCACTTTCGATCGCTTCTTTCTGGAGCTTAATGGGCACCTGCTGACAAACGCCGATGCCTTGGCTATGACCACCGTGGGCACTGATCGAATGCTGCTCCAGTTACTGGCCCGCAGCGAGCCCATCATGGATGTTCTCCTAGTTGATTTCAATGGGAAAATACTGTTCCAACGCAATGATCCCGCTCGCCCTAAACGCACGGCCATTGCCCAGCCCCAGTGGCTGGCGGCGCCACCGGTATTTGGTGAAATTCTGGTCAGCCCGGTTGGCTTCGAGGGAAAAACCCCCATTATAGAGATGGTTTGCACAGTAACCGATGATGTGGGCCTGCCGACCGGCTTGTTGGTGGTGCGGGTCGATCTGACCGATTTGTGGGTAACCACCCTCGACATCCGCGTCGGGCTGACCGGTTACGCTTATATCACTGATGCATCCGGCCAGATTATCGCTTACCACAATCAAAGACTTATGGAACAAAGGATTAAACTGAAGGACCTGGTTGGATATGATCCCCAGGAAATCGCCGGGAATGAAATCGTATTTTATACCAGCCTGGACGGTCATTTCGTATTGGCAAGGGCGCGCCCCCTCCAAACCGTCCCCTGGTTTGCCATTGTTGAGCAATCGGTCGTTGAAGCATTGAAGCCCTTTTACATTCCGGCGGCTGTTCTTTTGCTGGCCCTGATATGTGTCGGGTTAACGTTTTACAGTATCTTCGGATTTGCCCGCCACCGTATTGTGCTCCCCCTTGCTGAGCTGGCCAAAGCTGTCGGAAGGATGAGAAAGGGGCAATTGCAGCAAAAAATTAAGATAGGCCATTCCGACGAATTGGGGCAGCTGGCCCTGTCTTTTAACACCATGGCCGGTCAATTGCAGGAGCTTTTCACCAACCTGGAGAGCCTGGTTGGGGAACGAACCGCCGAACTGGCCGAGGCCAAAGAACAGGCCGAGGCGGCCAATGCGGCCAAGAGCGAGTTCCTGGCCCTTATGAGCCACGAGATCCGCACGCCCCTCAACGCGGTCACCGGCCTGACCAATATCGTGCTCAAATCAGATTTGACCACCGGGCAACGCGACTATCTGAACAAAGTGCAGATCGCTTCCAACAACCTGTTGGAGGTGATCAACGATATTCTCGACTTTTCCAAGGTCGAGGCCGGACGTTTGGAGCTGACCCACGCCTCCTTCGATCTGGACCAGGTGCTGGAGCAGCTGGCCGACATGTTCAGCAACCGGCTGACCCAAAAGGATATAGAGCTGGTTTTTACCACGGCCCCGCAACTGCCCCGGCAGCTCACCGGCGATGCCGGCCGGCTCATCCAGGTACTGACCAATCTGATTGAAAATGCAGTCAAGTTCACAGAGACCGGCGAGATCGTTGTCAAGGCAGCACTTGATAAACAGGCTGATCCGCGGACCGGGCGGACGGTCCTCAAATTTTCGGTCAGCGACACCGGCGCAGGTATTGCCGCCGATGTGCTGCCCACCCTGTTCGACCCCTTTACCCAGGCCGATGGCTACCTGACCCGCAAACATGAAGGCACCGGTCTGGGCCTGGCCATCTCCCGGCGGCTGGTGGAACTGATGGGTGGGCGCATTTGGGCCGAAAGCACACCGGGCCGTGGCAGCATTTTCTGCTTCACGGTTATGATGGAGACTCAAAAAGAAGAAAAGCCGCATTTGCGCCTGCCGCCTGACCTTTACGGATTAAAGCCCCTGGTGGTGGACGACAGTGAGTCGGCCCGGCAGGCGCTGGTCGATCAGCTTGAATCATTTACTTTCAATGTTACAGCCGTGGACAGCGGCGAAAAAGCCATTGAGACGTTTTTACAGGCCGCTCAAGACGAACCCTTCCAAATGGTGCTGCTGGACTGGAAAATGCCCGGTATGGACGGCATTGAGACCGCCCGTAAAATCCGAGAAATTGAGTTCAATGCTTTTCGAGATAAATCCCATGAGCCATCAGCCATCAGCCAACAGCCAATGCCCATCATCATCATGGTCACCGCCTACGGCCATGAAATTATGCAGGAACAGATCCACAAGACAGTGATTGACACATTGTTGTTAAAACCGATCAAACCCTCACATCTGTTTAACACCATTATGGAACTTTTAGGTAAGACCAAGATCGCGGTTCCCAGCCGCTTGCAGGAGCCAACGGTACGCCCGATCCATCGACTATCCGGCAGACGTGTACTGGTAGTGGAAGACAGCGCATTAAACCAGGATGTGGCCGTAGCCCTATTAGAGGAAGCGGGCCTGATAGTGGAGACCGCCGAACACGGCCGGATCGCTGTGGATAAGGTAAGTGAATCGCCAACGGGCTTTTACGATGCCGTGCTCATGGACATCCAGATGCCGGTGATGGACGGCTACGCCGCCACAAGAAGAATCAGGGAGTTTGAAAAACAGCAAGCCACAACTGTTAAACAACCGGCAACCACCAAAACACCCATCATCGCCCTGACGGCCCATGCTCTGAAAGGCGAGAAAGAAAAGTGTCTGGACGCCGATATGGACGACTATCTGGCCAAGCCCCTTGACGAAAAGGACCTTCACCGGGTGCTGCTTAAGTGGATTGCGCCTCAACAGGTAGAAGAGAACAGATCGAATAGGTCGTAAAGACCTTTACCTTTAAGGTTTAAAGCTTTTAAAATTCAACTCTTCAATTGCTCTAAAATGCTTCAGGTTACTTGACGTAAGGGTTAAATTATTCTCAACAGCCGTTGCCGCTATTATAGCATCGCCCGACCGGAGTCCTGAAGACAACGTGTATTCCTCAATATAAATGGAAGCACGATGTCCGATATTTTCAGTAAACGGCAGGACAATAAAGCCAAAAGTGGATAGAAAATCTTTTACATATTTGTGTTGAATCTTATTCTTGGCGCATTGCATCAGTTCCATGTAGGTTTGGATAGAAAGATACATTTCCTCAGCTTTTTCCATTATTCTTGCAGCCTTTTTATTACCTCTTTGCACCCAAATGAAAATGTCCGTATCAAATATCATTATATCTTCCCCCCCTTAAATCGGCCATCTCATCGAGTACAGATTTTTTGCCGACTTGAGATGACATACCAAAAAATGGATGGTCGGTAATTTTCATTTGCTTTTTTTCACCTGATGGAATCAAGACCCCCTTAACTTTTCCACGATAAAGGACAGTCACTTTTTCATTCCTGTCGAGGGCCTTAAGAACATCATTCATTTTATATCTTAAATCGACAATAGTGGCTTTCATGGAAACCCCTCCTGCTTTCACAATGTATACTTGCACTATACATAATAACCAAAAGGATTTCAAGGGCATTTACCCTATCGCTGCAAAAGCTTTAAGGGCTCCAGAGCAAGGCGACCAAGGGCGAAGCCATAATAAACCCCATAGTTGCATAAAAAAGATGGCAAAAAGGCTAAAAACGCTTGTTATCATTTAATAAGCGACATGATATAGATAAGTTCGAGGGATAAACCAGTGG
>JASFKE010000074.1:0-10943 GCA_050118795.1 Desulfobacteraceae bacterium
CTCTTTGGCCCACTGCCGGCGGACGGTGCCTTCGAAGGCGCCGTAGACCCCGCTGGTGGACTCCGGATCGCTGGACCAGAAGACGATCATCTCCGCCTCTTTGAGGCAATCCTCCACCGTACCGTAGGTATCCGAAGCCCCGTTGCGAATACTGTTGCCCCAGTGGTGCATGGCCCCCCAGTACCACCCCTCCCAACTGTCCGGATTGTGCATCACGTGGCTGGATCCGATGGAGTTCATGAAACGGGTTTTGGCCGACAGCCAGTAGCCGAGGTTTCCCCAGGTGTGATGGGAACCGCTGCCGTTCATAATGGCCCCAGGTCCATGGGTGCGCTTGACCCGCTTGATCTCTTCAGCCACTATGTCCAGCGCCTCATCCCAACTGATCCGCTCGTAACCGGAGACGCCTCTGTTTTGGCAATTGCGCTCACCATGGGGATCAAAATCCACCCGCTTCATGGGATAGAGCAGGCGGTCCCGGGAGTAGATCAATGACTTGAGCCCAAAGACATAAGGATTGACCGTACCCTTGCGGGGCGGCGTGAAACGTCGGCCCCGCGCCTCTATGGTCCATGGATCGGCATCCTGTTCGTCAAACTCAACAGGGGTAATGCGGATAATTTTGCCTTTGCGTACATAGACGAACACGGGGCCGCCGTTGGTGTTGTTGACATAGCGCTTGATCCCCTTGCCCATGGAGGTGCCGTAGGCGGGCTGCGATCTTAATCCCTGAAGCATTTTCAGGGTCTGCATGAACCAGATCGCATATGTGTCGGGACCATCGATGTCCACCACGAAGTTTTTCATGGCGTTGATCTGCTTCAGGTAGTCGGCCGGGGCGCTCATCAACTGAACCGCCGACACCGCGTCTTTGAAATCCATGGTGAGATCCGGCGCTGCCGCAGGGGTGGCTGTGGATGTAATGCGGCCGTCGTTAAACGTGAAAGTTCTGCCCAGTGAATTATCCCGAACCTTGATTTGGGCTGTAAAATTATGGTCTTTCAGCCGGCGCCGGAATGAAGGCACGACGATTTGTTTGACCTTCATGCCAACGAAAATTCCGAACAGCAGTTGCCGGAAGAGCCAGCCGGACAGCCGCGGCGATTTCACGGACAGATAATCTATGAGCATCGACATCATCAATTATCTCCAGGGGAATTAACCCATCTTTGTATAGGCTTTACGTTTACTAAATGGTACATGGTGTATAATTATCGCAAAAATCATACCATTTATTTATCACTATATTTACAAATAGTTAGAAATTTAATTGACGAAAAATACCCTATGGCGTAATATCTTGTTACCCTATAGGGTAATATGTCCTATAAACCACCAAATGGGGTAATTCATTTTACCTCCCCGGCCTGGAGTCCCAAGATGGATGAAAACCTTTTTTTCAAGCAGGCTACGCTGCTGATCTGCAGCAGCCTGGATATCGAAATCGCCTTGTGGCGTTTCCGGCAGTTCATCGAGTCTCACATGCCTGCGGATGAGATCTACCTCAATGTCTATGATCCCAGTATCGGAGGGCTGCGCTACATCGCCAAAGCAAACGCCGACGGCGGTGAAAAGATGGAGATGAACGTTCGGCTTCCCGAGGAGCTGATCCACGCCATCGAAAGCGGCCAGCGTCTAAAAGATTACCTGGTGGTCAATCGCCCCCAGGCGGATCCCATGGGCCGGATCATCCAATCGGAGTTTGGCATGTCCGAGGTCTCCTTTATCGCCCAGCGACTGATCATAGAGGGACATCGCCTCGGGGTGATCGACCTTTTTGCCCGCGGATACGACCGTTTCACCGAAGATCACGCCAAACGTCTTGCCTCGCTGCGAGAACCGTTTGCCATCGCCATGGCCAATGCACTGAAACACCAGCAGGTTGTTGAGTTAAAGGAGCAGCTGGTATCGGACAACCGCTATCTGAGCAGTGCATTGATATCCCAGTCAGGTGATGAGGTCATCGGGGCCGATGCCGGTCTCAAACCGGTAATGGAAAAAGTGGAACAGATCGCCCGCCTGAAAAACACCATTTTGATACTCGGCGAAACGGGCGTCGGCAAAGAGGTGATCGCCAACGCCATTCACCGCCGCTCCACCCGGCGGCAGCACCCCATCATCAAGGTCAACTGCGGCGCCATACCTGAAAATCTCATCGACAGCGAGTTGTTCGGCCATGAAAAGGGTGCCTTTACCGGGGCTGTCAAGCAGAAGCGGGGCCTGTTCGAAAGGGCCCATCAAGGCACCATCTTTCTGGACGAGATCGGTGAATTGCCGCCGTGGGCCCAGATTCGACTGCTGCGTGTGCTGCAGACCCAGGAGATCGAACGGGTCGGTGGATCGCCCCCGATCAAGCTGGACATCCGCGTCATCGCCGCCACCCACCGGAATTTAAAATCAATGGTAGACGACGGCAGCTTCCGTGAGGATTTATGGTTTCGCATCAACGCTTTTCCCATTGAAATCCCTCCATTGAGGCATCGCCCCGGCGACATCGCCCTGTTGGTGGCTCACTTTCTCCAGAGGAAATCCAAAGCCTTCGGCATTGCCCAACCGCCGCTGGTGGCCGCGGGCGCCGTAGAACGTCTGACCGGTCACAGCTGGCCGGGAAACGTCCGGGAGTTGGAAAATAGTGTAGAGCGAGCGTTGATCCAGCACCGCCATGGCCCCCTTCACTTCAACCGGATACTGGAAAAAGAGAGCGAACCACCGCCGACCTTGTCGTTGCACAACAGCGGGGAGGACCTGGCATTGGACGGGGCCATGCGGCGTCATATCGAAATGGTGCTCAGCTTGAGCAAAGGCAGGGTCAACGGCCCTGGCGGTGCCGCCGACATCCTGGAAATCCACCCCAACACTTTGCGAAAACGGATGCAGAAGCTCGGCATCGCTTATGGCCGAATGTACCGAAACAATAATTGACCCGATTGGTTTGAAGCCTTTTCCCTGCCGGCTGTATCCATGCGGTGTGCTGAGCTAAGCAAGAGGACCGTAATCAAACCACGAATGCACGTCATTGATCAATTTTTGGTAATCAGCCTCCAAGTGACTGTACATGCTGGCATTTTCAATGGCAATGGCGGTGATATCCGCCAGGCCTGAAGCGAACGTCATTTCGATATCCTCAAAAGAGCGCGGTTCGGCGGTGTAGATCCGAAGTACGCCGATCACGTTTCCCCTGACCATCAAAGGGATCGAAAGTATCGAAACAATCCCCTCCTTGCGGGCCTCGTCTGGGTATTGAACCCGATGGTCATTGATCGCATCGGGCAAAAATACCGTCTCCCCCTTCAAAGAGGCAATGATGCTTTTGTCGGCATCCACCGGTCCTTTTCGGATATAGGCCTCACTCAACCCATGGTGGGAGCCGACTTTGAGTTTACTGTCTAATTTATCCAGAAGATAAATGATGCACCCCTTGGCGCCAAGCATGGTGGTGGTATTCTCGGTGACCAGCGTTAAAATCTTGTTGAGTTCAAGAGATTCGTTGATTTTGCGGCACACCTCAACAAAAAGTTTTAAATAAAGCATCTCTTTGCCTTCCATGGCACCTCCCTGCGTTTTGTGACGGTCAAGCCCTCTGTGCCGGTTTCCGGGTTGGATCATCCACCCGACAATGGATTGAGATAAGCTTAAAAAAAAATCGAAAATCGATATGGAAAGAGGCGCCGTAAACGTGGTTCCGCTTCTCGATGTGGGAAAACCCGGCCGGGGCAATTTGAATTGAGGCTTACCATTTATCTATAGCACAACCCGCCGGCAATGAAAATGGTCGAGAAATTCATCCACTCAATGCTGTTTATCTCTTTGTGCCGAACAGCGCCGTGGCAAGAGAAAAAGTGCTTGACAATAATCCTGGTCTCTATTAACCGATTATTTACTGGCGTCTGACTTGAGCCGAAGATGATCCGCCTAATCCCCTCGTTCGAGCTGCTTCCAAAATCCTTCTCAATTGAAAACAGGCGCCTGCACACTGGAACGTAATCGGGTCCAGTATTGCCCATATCGTCACCTATATATACTTTTACCAATTTCATCTGTATCAAAAAACATTTAAACAGCGAGGCGGGTTTCACTACCTGTTTACCCTATCGTTGCAAAAACAGATCTTTGTCTATTGTGTGCCATCTCTTCTACCCTTCGACGTTTGCAGCGATATGGCATAGTTGCCAACTTTTCGCATGGTTTTGCATAGAAACCTTTGGCTTGGTGCGATTAAAAGCGTCAAAGGATTGTATCGCACCAGGATTGGCTCTGGAGGCCATATAACCTTAAACGATGAAGGGAGTGAAAATGTATGGTTTTATGAGGAAGGTGCACAGGTGCGGCAAGCGGCATTCAGCAGTGTTTATGTTTTTGGCCATTGGGTTGTGCTACCCGGTTAACGGTCAGGCCGATATGCCAGCAGTGGATGAGATCATTCCGATATCAGATATCAGTCCATACCCGCCAGGAACCGAATGCAACGGGACCCCCCAAACAGGCACTGTTTGGCGCAACAGCGAAACGGAACCTTATATGGAAGTGGATCCGGGGCGGCCCGAGCGAATGACGGCCATTGTCCACCAGGATCGCTGGAGTAATGGGTCGGCGCAGAGCACGGCAACTTTCTATTCCGATGACGGCGGGTTGACATGGAACCTGAGTTATACCCCCATCACCCGATGTTCAGGGGGAGTGCAAATCGGGCCTGAATCGTTCGACAGGGCATCAGATCCTTGGTTGACTGTAACTCCCGGTAGAGTAAGCCCGGGTTCCGGTCGTAAATATGGGAAAGGGGCGATCTTTCACCAGATGAGCTTGATGACGGATCGCCTGCCGCCCTATACCGGTGAACTGCGCAGCGCATATTCTATGCTAAGATCCAAAGACGGCGGCCGGACCTGGTCCGATCCTATTGTCGTCAGCAATCGCACAGAATTTGAAGATGGAGCGCCCTTTAATGATAAAAACAGTTTGACGGCGGACCCATACAAGCAGCAATTCGTCTATGGCACCTGGCAGCTTCTAATGGATGTATTGCCCACCGACGATAGCGCTATTCCCCTTGAATTTTTCTACAGTGACACCTACTTCGTCCGCACCAGCGACAAAGGCAAAAGTTGGGAGCCGGCGCGTCCCATTTACAAAATCCGGGACGATGTGCAGTTGTTGGCCTCTGCCGGCATCGACCCCGATACGGCGACCATCTATGGCGCACAAAACATCGGCCACCAGATTGCGGTGTTGCCCGATGGTCGGCTGGTGAATGTATCAAGGGCAAGTATTATTACATCAGATACGTTTTTCCTGGAGCGCACCATTATACGCTCTTTTGACAACGGAAAGAGCTGGGAGCAGACGGCAAAAATCATTCCATCCACGACCATAGGCGGATATACCGCTTTTGATTACGAGTTGTCAGTCGCCTCAGGCGGCACCATTGAAAATACTGTCCGATCCGCAGGCAGTATCCCGGATATCGCTGTCAACCGCACCAACGGTTTCATGTATGTGGTGTGGCAGGATGTCGATCCCACTTTCGCCTTTATAGGGGTCTTCATGGCCTTGTCAAAAGATGGCGGAGATACCTGGTCCGAGCCAATCACCGTCGGCGGTGGAGATCCGACCCAGGATGGGTTTCTCAGTTATGCCCAGCTCCCCGCCGTCCATGTCGCAGATGACGGCACCGTGGGGGTGCTTTTCTTCGATGATCGCAATGATGTGATTTGCCCGGATCTCAATCTCAGCAATGAAGAGAACTCCGAATGCTTCACCATGTTGTCTGACGGCAGCGTCCAAGCCGGACCCTACAGCCAGGATTGGTTTTTCAAGACCTATGATACGGAGCTCAATCTTATCGCCGAACATCGAATCACACCAAAATCTTTTGATTTGCGACAGGCGCCGATTGCGGGAGGGTATTTTCCCGGCGATTACGTCAACTGCTCGTCCACGGATAACGACTTCGTGTGCGCTTTCACGCGCACCAACGACCTGGGCCTGCCGGTAAGGGGTAATCCCCCCGATGATATACTCGCATCTGATGAATTCAACCGCCAGGATATGGTCTTTGCACGGATCCGGGGAGAGTCGGTGTGCAACTTCGAACACACCATGCGCAGCTATCATTCACAGTTGCAGGCGGCAGAAATTGACATACCGAGCAAAGAGAGGATGAGACGGTTAAGATTTCTAAAAGCACGCTATGGTGCCGCGTGTTACGGCCGTAGAGATGGTTGATTCAAATATAAAGACCCTCGAGCGCCACCAGGCGCCCGTATGCGGTTCACAATCTTACAGGAGGTATCAGATATGTTGATGACATGGTTAAAAAATAGGCCAAAAACCCTAGGTCTATTATGGATGCTGTTCAGTGTCTTCATTGCAATCCCCATCTGTTTCGCCGGCGGCGCAGCGACCATTGTACAGGATGGAAAGCAACTTGCGCCGAGAGGCTCTTATATACCTGAGCGAAGAGTCCAGCAGGTTCTCGATAAGGTGCAAGAACACAAGGCAATGATGATGGAAAAGCAGAACATGGAAGTCGAAAACCAGCTGCAGGAGAACGAAAAAACCACGTCAAACTCATCCGATGAAGAGTAATACGTCCGGCCGCTGATGATACCCCATTGTTGTAAAAGCCTTTAGGGCTCCAGAGCCAATGCGCCGGGGGGGAAGCCGTAGCAAGCTACTGCGCCCCCCGGCAACACCGAATATGAAGTATTAAAAGTTCATGCACAATTTTATTTAGAGCTGTTAACAATTGTTTCAATACCGACAATAAGAACAAATATACCTGCTACGAAAAGCGCTATCTGTTTCAGTGGTAAAAGTAAATGCTGCGATCTTCGCAATACCAATGCGCTTGTTGTTGTAGGGATCCATGTACCGTCTAGTTCAGAGTGCAAATATCCTCTGAACTCTTTTTTGAAATTATAATTTCCCAATTTATAATATTTAACTCTCCTTGCGCTGTTGCGTATATTTCCAAACCGGAAATCTTTTCCAGCTTCCCATATAACAGCGCCATCTTCATTTATAAGAGAGACGGCTATTTTTAGATTCTTATTCTCGAGCTGTCTATTGGAGCATCTGAACCACACAGAAAGCGTTTGGCCCTTTTCGACAGAAAAAAAAGATGTTTTTATGGGAGCTTGGGATGGTTGCCGTTCAATGTTAAAAGTTTGGAAATCTTCATGTGAGTTGCCTGTAAAATGAAGTGTCCCAGAGATCATGCTTTCGAGCATTATAGCGCCGCCAAGAATTATGAATGCAATTGCCGGAATCAATTTTAATTTCTTCAAAGCAGCAGCCTTCAGGAAGATGTTGCACTAAGATAGCATACAATTACCCCGATCCTCAAGCATACAATTGGATCGAGTCTATTGTATACCATCTTTTTATGCAACTATGGGGCTACCATTGGATCCGGTGGGTGCTGGTTTATGGCCTTATCTCGACGGTTGTCCCGATGGGAACCAGCCGGACGATCTCCTCCATCTCCTGGTTGGTGACGGCGATGCAGCCTTTGGTCCAATCAATGCCTGCGTGAAAGCTGCCAACCCAGGCGTGACCATTTTTAATGCCATGGATCATGATATCACCTCCCGGAGAAACGCCTAACTTTTTGGCACGCTGTTTGTCCTTTTTGTTTGGGTAGGAAATGCGTAGAGAGATGTGGTAGTCGCTATGCCTGTTTCTCGACAGGATGGTGTAGATTCCCTCCGGGGTTTTGTAGTCGCCTTGCCTCTCTTTCGGGCCGATGGGATTTCCTCCAAGGGCGATCTTATACGTTTTGATCGCCTCGCCCTTTGAGACCAGCGTCAGCCGACGTTTTTTCTTTTCGACCAGCACCTTGTCCACCGGCTCCGTCCTGAGTTCGAAAACCTTCTGCTCAAGGGTTCTGATCTTTTTCAGCATTTGTGTGATCTCAGCTTCCTGGGATTTGATTCCCTGGCGGTAGGAGTCAATCTGTGTCTGCTGCTCTGCAATCAGGTTGTCTTTGATGATCACATTTTGGATCTGAAGCACCATCATCTGGCTGTCGTGCCGGTATTTACTATCGGGAAAATCACTAATGATTTTCCGGAAGCATTCCAGCGCCTTGTGATAGCTTTTGCGTTCGTTGCGGGGATGGGCGTAAACAATACCCATTTCGAAAAGCACCCGGTCTTCAATCTCGGACTCATTTTCGACAAGCTTCTCGTATTTATCAAGGGAAGCTGCGTAGTCCCCCTGCGCGAATAAATCACTGGCCGCCGAAAAGAGAGATTTGTCCGAAGGGACCTCGACGCTATGGCTGCACCCGGTACTGAAAAACATGGTGAGCATGACAAATAAAAAGAGAAGATGTAGATACCCGCCCGCCCCGTTTGGCCTTTTACCCGTATTCACCTTCGCACCCGTTGGCAATGTGCCGGATGATCTCACAACCAGTCCTTCTCCGAAGATACCCAACACCATTGAGGAGATTGGGAAAATGGAAGTGGCAGGTGCTGCTGACCGGCCACTTCCTTTGAGTTTATTTCTCCATAGATTTTTTAAAAAGCGCCTCGGCCTTTTTTATCCTCTCCTCAGCGGCGCGTTCTCTCTCCTCTGCCCTTTTTTCAGCAAGCGCAGCGCGCTCCGCAGCTTCATTGGCCCTCATCAGGGCCTCGTCGGCCGCCGCCTTGGCGACCTGCGCATCATGGGCCGCCTGATCCGCTTTCACGCTGATCGCCATTTCCCGAGCCTGCACATCCTTAAGATCTCCCTTTGTAGCGCAGCCTCCAACTGCAAAGATCAGACTAAGCGTAAGGGCAATCATCAATAGACCTTTTTTCATCATGTACTACCTCCTTGTTGTCGGTTTTACTTACCATAACAACGGCTTTGAAAGTCCGTGTTACATCATATACAATAACCCCATCGGTTATCGGCCTGTTTTAACGATCCCTTTTTTCCAAAGGTTCGACCAATATACCGTCAATTTCCAGATCTATCCTCATACGTTTTGCCGCCTGCTTTGCCTCTCGTCGGCTAACGAACGGACCGGCGAGGACACGGTACCTGTTGTTCTGTGACAACACCCGTGCCGGAATTTGCGGCCCCTGGTGGTTAATAATGGCGGCAAGCCTGCGTGCGTCAGCCTCGTTACGCAAAACCGAGGCCAATACATACCACCCATCCGTTCTGAGCTCCGGCACCTGGGGTTGGCCATAGAGCTTGACAGGGTGCTTTACCCTTATGACATCCGTGGCCGCGGTTTGGCCTCCAGCGCCTGTGGTGGATATGGCAACAGGGATCCCATGGGCCTGGGCAACGACCTTCTTGACCTTGTGCCAGTCAAGGGCATGGCCGGTTCTCTTTTCAATTTTTTTCAATTTCACAAAGAGCCGGTTCAACTCGGCGCTTTCCGAATCTTCGAAGGGCTCGTGGGCTTCCAGGTAAACGACTCCATCACGCCGGCCGACAAGATAAGGTTGGTTCAATATATTTACGGGTGTTTTCACCGGAGTGGTCGCAAAAAGCCGTTTTATGTCTTCCGGGTAGAGTCTTATGCAGCCGTTGGTTGCCCTGAGGCCGATGCTGGCCGGCTTGTTGGTCCCATGGATCAGATACTCTGGCTTGCTCAAGTAGAGAGCGTGTTCGCCCAGTGGATTCAAAGGCCCCGGCGGTACCGCAGCCGGCAGCGGATCACCCTTTTTGCGGTGGTCCGCCGCAATCGATGCCGGCACATACCAGGTGGGCCGCAATTTCTTGCGAGTGACATACATTCGCCCCATGGGAGTGGGCCGCTCTACAGTGCCGACACCGATAGGAAATGTCGAAACGGCTTGCAGGTCGCCGTCTCTTTTAAAGTAAAAAAGCCTCATGGCTGCCAGATTGATCACGATGCCTTTTCTGTCCGCCTGTGGCAGGATGAAGCCCAGCGGCAACACAATGCGCTCTCCGGCCCTGGGCACCCATGCATCTACACCCGGGTTGGCGGAACTGACCGCATTGATCCCCAGACTGAAGTGGCGAGCGATATCCGGCAGCGTATCCCCCCTTTTAAGCCTGACGACCGCCAGCTGGCCGATGACGTCATCTTCTTTGTCTACCAGAAAATAATTTTCTTCGACACTGTCCGCCCCCCAGTCCGCAAACGGCAGTGTGGTCAGGACATCCCGGGTGCCGGCGCAGCCATGGAGAAACAGGATGCAGGTCGACAGCGCTAGGAGATGACAAACAATTGACATTGGCAACCGGTCCGGAAACAGCCCCGGAACCTCAGACCCAATCTTACAAAGTGCAAAAATAGTAATAGCCACCTTTCAAAAAAACCGGATGGGGATATCACCCAATGTTCAGTTCCACCGCAGTTGCAGTATCAGGATAATCGACAAACGAAACCAAGTATCACGCACATTTGCATAATCATGAATTCAGACTGTGTCGAGCCTCCAATGCCATCTGGTGCCAGCTCCCGAAAAATTTTTGTTCATTTTTACATCAACGCCAAAGGTGCGGGCTGGATCCAATTTCATGTTTGCATAGTCCGGTTTTGGCTACCGGTTAAATATTTTGAACATCTGTACCTTTTTTTCACACGCTATAGTCTAAAAAGAGTGCCTCCCGGCAATGGGGCCTTAGTCAGAAAAACTAAAAATACATCTGATATAATTAACAATTAATACATTAGTCCCACCCCTATAACCTGTAAACCAAAGCGGGAGGGTCCATGGGCCATGTTCAATATGCAAATATGCCGCCAGAATTCATAATGATCTCACAGAAATCAAAACAATTAATGACAATGCAATCCAATCATAATTTCGGTTTCGCTTTGCCGGATACAAATTTCAAAATCGGACACCATGAAGGCCTTGCCGAGGGGCGCATGTAATAGAGAGACAAGTTGTGGATTTTGGAAAATAGGGGTATGTGAAAGCATCTCCTGATACGGATGTTCACCACCCAACAGCAAAGAGCGATCAAAA
>JASFKE010000075.1:0-10843 GCA_050118795.1 Desulfobacteraceae bacterium
GCCAACCAAATCCTGGCCACCGGCGCCGATTACGCCATCACCCCCTGCCACAACTGCCATGCCCAGGTTCATGACCTGAGCGAGCAACGCCACCACCCGTGGCAAACCGTGCATCTGTGGACGATGCTGTGTCTGTCTTTAGGAATCCTTGGTCCCAACGAGCGCGTTTACCTGGGTGAGGATCTAAGGCAAGTGGACGTTTTCCATCCGGAAAGCGAGATGTAGTCCTGATCTGCGGTAGCAATGGAAAACGCCCGGCTGCTGATAAAGTTGCCGGGCGTTTCTCGTTTCATGATATGGAATTTGTGCAGCGCCTTTACCCAAAATCTCTGGCAGCCCGGCGCATGAGCCTGGCAATGGGCATTTTCTGCGGGCAGCGCCGCTGTGCATCTGTGAAATCAACCTCCCGGAGCCGCTGCTTCACCCTGGGTGGTAATTGCTGGAAATGGGCTCTGGCCCAATCCAGATGCCCGTAGGATTGGCAATACATGTGGTAGCGCATGATATCACCGATGGGGACCTTGCCGCCCACCGCCGCTTCGCAGATATCCCCACAGCCCGCACAGTACTGGTCGGCGGTGGCCGCGGCGTATTGCCGAAACAGGCGCATCTCTTTGGACGACAGGGGTGTATCATCTACGGCCGCAGCCACATTGGCCTTTAAAATCGTCATATTGGGCATCTGGGAGCAGATAGCGGCGATATGGGGGCTGGTCCAAACCGCTTTGAGCTTGGCCTGCTCTTCGGTGAAGCCTTTTTGGGTTATTGACGCCATTAACTTTTCCTTTGTTTTGTCGGCACTTCCCAACCCCAACCAGGAGCGATCCGCCATGGTCTTCATGGCCGTAAGGCCGATACCGGCCTTGGTGCAAGCCGCAACAGCCGCTTTCATCTTGGCAGTATCCATGTTTCGAAAGTTATAGGTCATCATAATGCCGTCGATATACCCCAGTTTGGGCGCTTGGGAGAGCAGCTCCTCCATATTGCGATGGGTGCTGAAACCAAAAAGCCGTATTTTTTTCCGGGCTTTGGCCTCTTCAGCCCAACGGCGGGTGGCGTCGTTGAGTTCGTCAATATCGCGAACACCGTGAACAAAGTACAGATCCAGGTAGGAGGTATTCATCCGTTCCAAAGAGCGGTCGAGCAGGCGGCTCATTCCATCGGGATCCCTGGCGTCGGATTTGGAGACCAGAAACACTTTTTCCCGATCATGGGGATATTTGGCGAAGTATTTGCCGATACCGGTCTCACTGCCGCTCTGGTAGCAGTCGGCCGTATCCCAATAGGTCACCCCCCAGGCCAGGGCCTGCCTCAGCATCAACTGGTTCGCCCCGATATCGAACATGCCCCCCAAAGAGAGAATGGAGACATTGACGCCGGTTTTCCCGAACGGCCGGGTCGGCACTTTGGCCTGGCCGCCAGCCAGCAGGCGGTAAATATCCGATTCACGGTGACCGGCACCGGCTGCCAGGGGATTGAGCAACGCCCCTGCGCCCAACGCGCCGGAAGTCTTGAAAAAGTCCCTGCGGGTACAACCCTTTGGTCTGTCTTCCATTGCAGCGCCCTCCTAAACTATAAAGATTGCCTGATTAATAAAACCCCTTATCTTATATCCATTGTCATGTAAACAGCGCTTCGTCGGCAGCAAAACGCTGGTCAAGCTAATTGAAGATGGTGTCGCCGCTGACGAAACAGATGCTGGCAATATCATGAACATGCTATTTAAGGCTGAAAACCTACCGTGTCCGAAGGATCATCTGGTGCCTGTCATGGCGGGTTTCATTCTCTGCCGTCACCCGAACGGCCCGCTGCCCCTGGACGGGGCACTCATGCTCGCAAACGCCACAGCCGATGCAATGACGCGGGTCCACGTAGGGTCTCTGCAGCCTCACCGATATAATGACCTGCTGGCCCGGCACGGGTAGCGGATCCGACGGCTCTTCACCCGCAACGATAACGCCGGCTTCGTTGGATTCGATAGCAATGGCGCGGTGCCCCTGCCAGGAGATAAAAAAGTCGCCGCTGCCCAGTGCATTGGAAGGCCACAGGGCGCCTGTGACGGCGATACGCGCTTGATCCACAGTTTCGACCCTGGCGCTGCCATTGCGGATGGGAATAAATTCGGTGCGGGTAAATATGGCCTTGGGACTGACCGGACAGTTCTCCTGACATACGATGCAGGGCGTATCCATGGCCCAGGGCAGACACCGGCCGCGATCGATAAAGGCCATGCCGATGCGTATGGGGCCGGCATCGGAAAACGCCTTGCGCCCCATGCGTTCATCCACGCTGATCGGTCGCAAAGCGGCCGTGGGGCATAGGTGGCTGCAGGCCACGCAGTTGTTCTGACAGCCGCTGGTGCTGATTCGGAAGTTGAGGATGGGTGTCCACAGTGCCTCTGCGCCGCCTTGCAGGTGGGCCGGTTGAATCACATTGGTTGGACAGATTCGCATGCATTGGCCGCATTTGATGCAGCGCGCTAAAAATTCTTCTTCTTTGAGGGCGCCGGGCGGGCGAATCAATTGAGGATTCCAGTTGCCTGCCAGGCTCCCGTTGACCCGCAGCATGGGAATGGCGATGATGCCGGCCGCCACTGCGGAGGCCACATGACGCCGGTCAAGGTCCGGCCCCGGCACCTGTCCCGCCGCCGAAGGTTGCAGATGATATCCCATAAAACCGCGAGGGCAATGGTCCATACAGTTTAAACACAACACGCACTCACTAGTGTGGATGGTCCGGCTCGGTGCACAGGCGCCTTCGCAGTGGGCATCGCATTGGCGACACTGCCCGCAGCGGTCTTCCGATTTTCCGATACGCCACACAGACCAGCGGCTCAGCAGCGCCAAAAGGGCCCCCAAGGGACATATAAATCGGCAGTAAAACCTGGGTATACGCAGACAAAGCAGGATCACCACCAAAAAAAGAGCGGCTATGAGGCCGCTGCCCTGATAAAGACGCGGCATTGCCGCCGTCACGTGAAAGGGACCATCCGCCAGGGGAAGCAACACCATGTTCACCGATCGATGGATGAATGGGATGGGATCGAGCAGTCCGGTCTGCAGAGAGGCATAGAGCCAATGGGTCCGGGGAAAATACCAGTGCGACAAACCGCCCAGGAAGAGAACTATTGCGATAGGGACGATTATTCCGATCTTTATTCGAATCAATTGATAGGTGCGCAGCACCCAAAAGAGCAGTAGGCAGACAACTGCGGCAGATGCGAAAAAGAGCGGATCACGGAAAGGCGCGGTCACAATGTGGCGAATCATGTCGGCCGCGGCCGCCGACAATAAAAAAAGCAAGAGCCAATATTTTAGCTGTTGGGCCGGGTGGGGCCGGTTGCGCTGGACTTTTTTTAAGATCGTCCGCTTTTTCAGTCCCAGATACCCCACCCACTGCTGGAGTGTCCCCATGGGACATACCCATCCGCAAAAAAAACGGCCCAGCAAGAGGGTCGCCACCATGGTGACCACGGCCCAAAGCAAGCCGGCATAGAGGGTGTGGGTAGCCAACACCATCCCGAGCCCCACCAACGGATCGAGCTGTAAAAACCAGTTGACGGGCCACCCGCGCAGTTGCCACACCGTCTCTCCCAAAGTGGCCGTGATGCAGAACCAAATAAATAGCAGGAAGAAAAAAGTCTGGGCAATTCGGCGGGTTGTTATGATTTTGAACATATTAAGCCTGCCCGTACCCCCGGGATGCATTCACTTCGACGGGATTCAAGGAGCGATAGTCCACCGTCCCTGCCCCGGCCGACTCGGCCATTTTCAAATGGGGCAGCTCTTGGGCCGTTTTTCCCAGCAAGGTGGCCCCCAAAGCATCCACAGCCACCGGATCGGTGCCGGCGATAACGGTCCGGGTCTCTTTCAAATCGTCGCTGGAACCGCCGGTGGGGCCGTTGGCCATCATGCTCCAGGTGCCGTCCAGAATCACCAGAGTCGGTTTGACCAACATGGCCAGATCGGCAATGATGGAGTGGATTTGTTGATGAAATACGTTGCGCCGCCCCCCCAACAGGCCGTACCAGTTTTTAATACCCAAGGAGGCGCCGCTGCGGTGGTGATCTTTCACCGGCGCCAAACCGATCACCTTGTCAGCCCATTTTAGCGGTGCGCTGAACAACGGCCAGTCCCGAATCAACCGGCCGCCTTTCAAGGAGAAGGTTTCGAAACGATCCGGCCGGGGAAGCATGACACGCGCACCCGCCTGACGGGCGGCCGCCTCGATTCCGGTGAGGCTGAAACAGCTGGCCGGATCATTGATGGGATTGTCGGCCACCATCACCTGCCGGGCCCCTGCGTCGAAACATGACGCCGCCACTTGACGCACCACATCGGGATGTGTGGTCGCCCCGATGACCGGCGGGGCCGCAAATGCCGCGTTCACCTTGAGCAGCACCTTGTCTCCGGGGCGCACAAACAACGCCATGCCGCCCAATGCCTTTACCACCGCCGAGACATTTTGGCTGCGCGATCCCCCCCTGGCCACAGCAATTCTCCCGGCCTGCCCGGGCACACTATAGTCGGGCAACCTGATCCGGGTCTTGCCGGGCTCTTTGCCTGTTGGGCCTTCAGGGTCCCATAAAGAGACCCCCAATGCGCCTGTGCCGGCGGCCATTAGGGCCGCCCGCCACAACCTGCGGACAAACTCGCGCCGGCTGTCACTGGGTCCGGAACTCATTTTTGCGCCCCTGGGATGAGTTGTTGAATTTGGGATATCAATGCCAGTGCAAAATCGAGGTCGGTGGCTTCATGCACCCCATAGAGGTAATCTGCCTCCACCGCAGCGATCTCGTAATTGTCCAAAATAAAAGCGATTTGAACCCCGGCATGGCTTTTCGGCGTTTGAACGGCCTGGGCGCCATATTCATTCCAGTAGGCCATGCACTGCCCGGCCAGGGCGCGGGCTTGGGCAGGCGACCCGCGCTTGGAGATATAAACCATGGCCTGGGCATCGCCGGCGGCGTACATGGCGGTATAAACCCAATCCAGAGGTTGAATGCCGAATGCGGAGTCGGCAATCAACCGGGTGCTATGTGGTATTTGGTTCTGGGTCGGAAACAATTCGAGCAGCGGCAGGCGTTGGGGTTTTACCGGATGTGACGCGACAAATGCCGTTGCCAAGGCCCTCATCCGGGATTGCATCTCAGGCGTGGCCTCGGTGGCAATGATCTCCAGATAGAATGGCCCATGGACCATAAAAAGGCCGTTGGCCGACAAATAGGCGTTGGGGGTTCCATCAATGTCCTGGGTATCTTTGCGGCGTTGGACGCTATAGACCGAGAATGCATTTTGATGGCCGCCCATATCGTAGACAAAGCGCTCCATCCAACGATTTTTATCAGAAATCAGAGCCAATCGCCGGGTCTCAAGGGTCTTGAAACCCGCTACCAGGTATAGATCCGCCTTACCGTTGATTTTGTCCGAGAGGTTCTCTGGGGTATATCTTTCGGCAGGTGATAGTGGGGTCAGCCCCTCGGGCAAAACTGCTTTGGAATCAGGTTGGCTGGAAGCCGGCCCGGGCCGGTCGCCCCAGGCTGCCGGATCATAACGGTTCTGAATCCACAAAACGGCCCCGCCGATGAGCGCCAGCAATGCCAACAGCAAGAGGCTTAGCCGGCGCTGGAAAAGAGATGGCGCAGATCTTGTTTTACCCGCATTTTCCATAAATGTGAAAAATCGCGTTATTTACACTTGGTGGCAAACAGACACGATACCCTGTTGCGACCCGACTGCTTGGAAAGATACATGGCCTTGTCGGCACGCTGAACAAAAATGGCCACCTTTTCCTCTGAAACATACTCTGTCACACCGATGCTAATGGTGATGGAACTGTGTTCATTTTGGCCGGCGGGATAAAATTTTTCAACCGACACCATGTATCGAATACGCTCAGCCACCGTGGCGGCTTCATCCCCTTCGGTTTCCGGCAGGATAACGGTGAACTCTTCTCCGCCATATCGATATGCGGAGTCCATTTTACGCAGACACGACTTGATCACTTTCCCTAAGCTGACCAGGACCTTATCGCCCTCCAGATGTCCGTAGCTGTCGTTGTACTCTTTAAATTGATCGATATCCAGCAGCAGCAAACTCAAAGGACGCTGGTAGCGGGTGGTACGATCGATCTCGGCTTTTATCTGGTTGTAAAAATAGCGTGAGTTGAATAATTTGGTGAGCCCGTCAGTGATGGACAGGCGTTTGAGCTTATCGAGCATATGGACCCGCTCCTGGGTCAGCAGCCGCTCTTTTAAAACCCGCCGCAGCCGCAACAGCAACTCCTCGAACCGCACCGGCTTGAAGACAAAATCACTGGCCCCTTTGCTGATGGCCTCTTCATAGGAGTAGTCACCGCTGTAACCGGTCATCACGATGACATCGATTTCATAATCTTTTTTTATCCGGTCGGTCAACTCCAGTCCATCCATACCGGGCAACATGATATCGGTAATCACGACATCGATATCGTTCCGGGAGAGCCTCTCCAAGGCCTCTTCCGCACTGGATGCGGTGGTGGACTGGTACCCCGACATGTCCACGAACTCGTTCATGGATTCACGAATGGCGGAATCGTCATCTACGATGAGAACGTGGGCTTCAAGCAGTGATTGAAGCTTGCTCTTTTTCGTCTCTTGTTTATCGGTTGACACTTTTCAAAGCAATCTGATAATAAGATAAGTTTCATTAATTATGGGGCTTTATATCCCTTTGCAGGGGGGAAGTCAACCGGCTTTTCCACAGGCCGGCCCCATATCCGGCGACGTCATGACAACGTGCATGGCGCGGATATTCTCTTTTAATTAGATTGTCGATCGGCCTCTGCGCAGTATCGGCCGTCGCAACAGCAGCGTGAATCCCATGGAACACATTCGTAATTTCAGTATCATAGCCCATATCGATCACGGCAAATCCACCCTTTCAGATCGAATGATTCAAACGACGGAGATCGTCTCCGATCGCGACTTTAAAAATCAAATACTCGACAGCATGGACATTGAACGGGAACGCGGCATCACCATCAAAAGCCAGACGGTCTGCTTACCCTATGAGGCCGCGGACGGCCGGGAATATAACCTGAATCTCATCGACACCCCCGGCCATGTGGATTTCACCTATGAGGTCTCGCGCGCCCTGGCCTCTTGTGAGGGCGCCTTGCTGCTCATCGATGCCAGCCAGGGGGTCGAAGCCCAAACCCTGGCCAACTTTCTGCTGGCCATGGAACACGACCTGGAGATCATACCGGTCATCAACAAAATTGACCTGCCTTCAGCAGATATCGAACGGGTCAAACAGCAGATAGACGAAGACCTGGGAATGGACCCGGAGGATGCGATCCTGGCTTCGGCCAAAGAGGGCACCGGCATCAGTGATGTCATGGAGGCGGTGGTGAACAAGCTGCCGCCCCCCGAGGGGGACCCGGACGCCCCGTTGCGGGCGCTCATTTTCGACTCCCATTACGACCCCTTCCGGGGCACCATCGTCCATTTTCGCGTGGTGGACGGCCGCATCAAAGCCCGGGACCGGATCCGGTTCATCTCCAACAACGCAACTTACAAGGTCGAAGAGGTCGGACTGTTTCAAATCATTCGCAACCCCCAAAAGGAGTTGACCGCCGGCCAGGTGGGATACCTGATCGCAGGCATCAAAACCGTCAGCGATACCCGTTGCGGAGACACCATCACCTTGGAGGAGCGGCCTTGTGATGCGGCCGTACCCGGCTTCAAGGATGCCAAACCCGTGGTATTCGCCTCTATCTATCCGGTGGCGGCCGACGATTACGAAGAGCTGGCAGCATCGCTGGAAAAACTCAAACTCAACGATGCCTCCCTGATTTATGAGAAGGACACCTCGGCCGCCCTGGGCTTCGGTTTCAGATGCGGATTTCTGGGGTTGCTCCATCTGGAGGTGGTACAAGAACGCCTGGAGCGGGAGTATCAACAGTCCATTATTCTCACAGTGCCGTCGGTGCAATTCAAGTTGATCCTCAATGACGGTGAAGAGATGATCATCGACAATCCGGCGCTCTACCCCGACCCCACCGACATCGCCGAATCCCAGGAGCCATACATCCGTGCCAGCATCATCATTCCCGACCGCTATATGGGCGCAGTGATGAAGTTGTGCCTGGATCGACGCGGTCTCAATAAAAATTATCAATATCTGACCAGCAACCGGCTGGAGATGATTTTCGAGATGCCGCTGTCCGAGGTGATCTTTGATTTCTATGACAAATTAAAGACCGTCACCCAGGGGTATGGCTCTTTTGACTACGAAATCATCGAGTACCGTCCATCCAAGCTGAACAAACTCGATATTCTGATCAACGGTGAACGGGTGGATGCCCTGTCACAGCTGGTCCACGAAGAGAGGGCTTACTTGCGCGCGCGGCTGGCGTGCGACAAACTCAAGGATGAAATCCCCCGCCAGCAGTTCAAGATCGCCATCCAAGGCGCTGTGGGGGGTAAAATTATAGCCAGATCCACAGTCAACGCCTTTCGCAAGGATGTTACGGCCAAATGTTACGGCGGCGATATCTCCAGAAAACGCAAGCTTCTGGAGAAACAGAAAAAGGGTAAGAAACGCATGAAAATGGTGGGCAAGGTAATGCTGCCGCAGTCCGCATTTCTTGCGGTATTGAAAACGGATACGGACTAATATGCTGGAATTGATTGGACATGTAGACGATGTAATTTGGAACCTTTGACGTAGAATAACAATTGCATAATCGAGGTAAAAAAATGGGAAAAACCATCGCTGAAAAAATATTCGATACCCATCTGGTGGATCGTCCGACTTCGGACACCTATGTGATTCGGCTCGATGCGGTCTTCTGCCACGAAATCACGACCCCTGTGGCCATTAACGACTTGGTGGCGCGGGGCAAAGACCGGGTTTTCGATCCCACCAAGATAAAGGCGGTCATCGACCATGTGACGCCCGCCAAAGACGGCAAGACGGCCGAGCAGGGGAGAATCCTGCGCCAATGGGCACGAAGACACAACATCCGGGATTTTTTCGACATCGGCCACAACGGCGTCTGCCATGCCATCTTCCCTGAGAAGGGATTCGCACGCCCCGGCTACACCATCATCATGGGCGACTCCCACACCTGCACACACGGGGCTTTCGGCGCCTTTGCCGCCGGCGTTGGCACCACCGATCTGGAGGTCGGCATCCTCAAGGGCGTTTGCGCGTTTCGATACCCGTCGACCATGAAAATCATCATCGAGGGCGAGTTGCAGCCGGGCGTATATGCCAAGGATGTGATTCTTGCGGTGATCGGAAAAATCGGTGTCAACGGCGCCACCGACAAAGTGGTGGAGTTCCACGGTCCTGTGGTCGACGCCATGAGCATGGAGTCGCGCATGACCCTGTGCAACATGGCAGTGGAAGCCGGCGCCACCAGCGGCATCTGCGCCGCCGACCAAACCACAGTGAACTATCTGTGGCCCTTTATCAAAGATGAATTTGAATCCCCCGAGGCCGCCCTGGCGCAATACGGTAAATTTAACCCGGATGATGATGCCGTCTACACCGACGTCATCACCCTGGATGCGGGACAATTGCCTCCCCAGGCGACCTTCGGATTTAAACCGGACCAGGTCAAATCCGTAAAAGAGATGACCGGCACCCCCATCGACCAGGTCTATATCGGTTCCTGCACCAATGGACGCATTGAAGATCTGCGTATCGCCGCCCAGGTTCTCAAAGGCAAAACCGTCAGCGACAAAATTCGCGGGATCGTTTCGCCGGCCACACCGAAAATCTATGCCCAGGCTCTGCAGGAGGGCATTCTCCAGACCTTCATGGATGCCGGATTTTGCGTGACCAACCCCACCTGCGGCGCCTGCCTGGGGATGAGCAACGGCGTGTTGGCAGACGGTGAAGTGTGCGCCGCCACCACCAACCGCAATTTCAACGGACGCATGGGAAAAGGCGGCACGGTGCACCTGATGAGCCCGGCCACGGCGGCGGCAAGCGCGGTTGCCGGTTGCATCACCAATTCAGAGCTCTACAAAGGATAAGAAAATGAAAAATTTCAACGGCAAAGTACTTTTTCTCGACCGCAGCGACATCAATACCGATGAAATCATCCCGGCCCGGTATCTGACCGAAATAACCAAAGAGGCGCTGCAACCCCACCTGCTCGAGGACCTTAGTCTGGAAGAGTTCGACCCGCAAATCGATATCAAAGACAAAAGTGTGGTCATCACCCGGGCCAACTTCGGATGCGGCTCCAGTCGGGAGCACGCCCCCTGGGCACTGGAGATGAACGGCATCCATATGGTCATAGCGCAGAGCTTTGCCCGCATTTTCCGGCAGAACATGTTCAACTGCGGCATGATCGCCGTTGAACTGCCGACGGAAACCATCGACCGGCTCTTTCGATGCTTTGGCGGTAAGCAGGCCGAGGTGACAACGGACTTTGAAAATAACACGCTGGTGATACGGGCGGGGGAAGATGAAGAGCGCCTTGCCTTCTCCGTTTCGGATTTCGACGGCAAACTGGTTCGTGCCGGAGGATGGGTCGACTACGCAGATCGGAACTACTAGAAAGTGGAGGGCTGCGGCGGCCTACCCTTGCCGCCGTAGTCCGGTCAGGGCATAGAGACTTTTTCAGCGATGGGGGCAACGGTGCCTTTGGCGGATCCGATCAGCGATTCTATCGTTTTAAATCCACGAGTTGCTGAAAGCGCGCATGGCCGATGATTTTGCGCACTTGAATGACAAAGGAAAACTTTGCGTCGGCCAGGTCCGACCGGGCTTTTTCCAATTTACGATTTTGCTTCCGGATAGCGGACTCGTTCAGTTTGCGCTTTCCCATCATGTTCTCAAGCTCG